>NZ_JANSJB010000025.1:0-27644 GCF_047462355.1 Synechococcus sp. H55.9
ATCCTTTTCTGTTTTGACCTGGGCTTTGGGGCCGTCTCTGACCGGCTAGCGGTGCAAGTAGGTGTAGGCCCGCAGGTTGTCTTCGAAGTGCTGCTGCAAAGCGCGGGCCTGATCCAGGCTAATCTGCCCCCGTTGCAGGGCGGCTTCGGTGGCGTGGTGCAGGGTTTCCACCAGATCTTCGCTGTTGTACTGCACCCAGCTCAGCACTTCGCCGATGGTGTCCCCCTTGATAACTTGGGTGACTTGGTAGCCGCCGGGACGGGTGCGGATGTGAACGGCGTTGGTGTCGCCAAACAGGTTGTGCAGATCCCCCAGGATCTCCTGGTAGGCGCCCCCCAGAAACACCCCCAGCAGGTAGGGCTGCCCATCGGGATCGTGCAGCGGCAAGACCGAGGTGATCTGCCCGTCTTCGCCAAAGAAGCGGTTGATCTTGCCGTCGCTGTCGCAGGTCAGATCCGCCAAGGTGGCCCATTGGCGCGGCTCCTCGTCCAGACGGTGGATGGGCATGATGGGAAACACTTGGTCGATGGCCCAGCTATCCGGCAGGGATTGGAAGAGGGAGAAATTGCCGTAGTAGATGCTGGCCAGCATCTCGTCCAGATCTAGAAGATCTACGGCCACCGGCTGCCCCGCCTGGTGCTGCTCGTAGGCCAGTGTGCAGATCTTGTCGGAGCAGTTCCAGAACATCCGCTCCACCTCGGCCCGCTCCTGCAAGCTGAGGGATCCCTCGGTAAATTGGCGCAGGGCGGCTTCTTTGAGCTCCTGGCAGCGGCGATAGTCGGCCACCAGGGTCTCCGGCTGGATCTGGTAGTAAAGCTGGTTCAGCTTCTGGATCACCTCGGCATCGGACGTGAGCTGGGTGGGCATGGGGTAGGGGCTGGCGGCGTTGACATCCTGGACGTCAAAGACCAGCACCGACTGGTGGGACATCAGGGCCCGCCCGCTTTCGGTCACCAGCACCGGCGGCTGGATCCCGTGCGGCTGCAGGGCACTCAGCACCGTCTGCACCACGGTGGCGGCGTAATCCTCCAAGCTGTAGCTCTGGGAGAAATGGCTGGTGGACTGGGATCCGTCGTAATCAACCCCCAAGCCGCCGCCGATATCCAGATAGCCCATCGGCGCCCCCAGTTTGACCAGCTCGATGTAGATCTGGCTGGCCTCCCGCACGGCCCGCCCATGCACACTCACCATCGAGATCTGCGAGCCAATGTGGTAGTGCAACAGACGCAGACAGTGCAGCTTGCCGGCCTCCCGCAGCCGTTCCACCACCTGCAACATCTCCGTGGCCGTGAGGCCGAACTTGGCCCGATCCCCAGCCGAGGTGCCCCAACGCCCGATCCCTTGGGCTGAGAGCTTGGCCCGCACCCCCAAGATGGGATCAATGCCCAGGTGCTCGGCAGCCTGCAGCACCAGCTCCAGCTCCTGCAGCCGCTCCAGGACGATGATGGGGGTGCGCCCCAGCCGCTGGGCCAAGAGAGCCGTTTCCATAAAATCGCGGTCTTTGTAGCCGTTGCAGATCAACAGAGCCCCAGGTGTATCCAGCAGAGCCAGGGCAATCAACAGCTCCGGCTTGGAGCCTGCCTCCAGCCCAAAGTGGTAGGCGCGACCGTGCTTGACCACCTCTTCCACCAGGTGGCGCTGCTGGTTCACCTTGACCGGGTAAACCCCCCGATAGACGTTGGGGTAGCCAAAGCGCTCGATGGCCTGCTGAAAGCTCTCGCAAATCCGCCGCATGCGGTCGGCCACGATCTCGGGAAAGCGAATCAACAAAGGCAACTGCAAACCCCGCGCCACCAGATCCATCACCAGGTGGTACAGGTCGATGCCAGGTTCCTGCTGCTGTAGGCCCTGTGGGGTTACCTCCACATGACCGGCGGCGTTGATACGGAAGTAGGGATCCCCCCAACCGGAGATGCGATAGAGCTTTTCGCTGTCTCGCAGTGTCCAGGGAGAACGAGTCAAAGTCGGCATAGTAGTCCCCCAGATACCGAGATGTAAACAGCGCAGGATTTCTGCACAGAATCCACAATATATTGCTCTATTCCAAGATATGTCAAGATTTTTCCAAGGCAGGGGGGATCCGGCTCGAAACCGGCTAAGCCTTGCCAGATAAGGCTTTGGCCTGGGGATCCCTCTGCAGTTGCTGCAGAACTCAACTCTTTCATTCTCTTTCTTTCGCTGTTTTTCTTTGTTTTTCTCGAGCAAGCTCTGTTTTCCGTCTTGAGACAAAGACAGAGTTGGGATCCCCGTTTTTGCCGAAGCGCGCAGCGAACCCTGCGGGGATCGGCGACCAGTTGGTGAAGAGAAGAAGCCGACTTTTGCGGGAAGTTGCCCCCTCTGGTGCTTGCCAGAGCTAAAGATGGCAGCCCTTGACAGAGCTCCGTGGGCAAGACTAAGGATCGGGGCGGAGAGCTTGGAGCGCCTCAGCCATGGTTCAACTGCCCCGCTGCCGCCGTCGAGAAATGCTGCTGTCGTTGCTGGCTGCTGCCGGCCTAAGCGCCTGCCAACAGGGATCCCGTTCTGGCCAAGCCGGCGATGCTGTCCCTGTTGCCGACAGCCAGTCTTCCGGGGAAATTGTGTTGATCAACGGGGCTGGGGCTACCTTCCCGGCCCCTCTGTATTTGCGCTGGTTTTCCGACTACCGCCAGGTGGATCCCAAAGTGGAAATCAACTTCCAGCCGGTGGGCAGTGCCACCGGGATCCGCCAATTTATCGACCAGACGGTGGACTTTGCCGCCAGCGACGTGGCCATGACCGATGCCGAGATTGCCGAGGTGAAGCGGGGCGTGGTCATGATCCCAATGACAGCAGGCAGCATTGCCGTCGGCTACAACCTGCCCGGGATCCGCTCCGGCCTCAAGCTATCCCGCTCCGTCTTGGTGCAGATCTTCCGCGGCCAGATTACCCAGTGGCGGGATCCGCAGATTTTGGCCCTCAACCCCGATTTGGAGATCCCCGACCTGCCCATCGCCGTCTGCTACCGCTCCGATGGCAGCGGCACCACCGACACCTTTACCCGCCACCTGGCCGCCATCGACCCCACTTGGGCCGCCGAGATTGGTGTCGGCATGTCCCTGGAGTGGCCGGTGGGGATTGGGGTCAAGGGCAACGAAGGCATGAGCGCCCAGATGCTCTACAGCGAAGGGGTGATCGGCTATGTGGAATCGGTCTACGCCCGCGACCTGGATCTATCGGTGGCGGCCCTGGAAAACCGCCGCGGCGAGTTTGTCCTCCCCACCCCCGCAGCCTCGGCCCTGGCCCTGAGCGAAATCGAGCTGCCTGAGAACCTGCGGGCCTTTGAGCCGGATCCGTCCGGCGCCGGGGCTTATCCTATCGTCACCTACACCTGGATCCTGGCCTACCGCCAGTACCGGGATCCCGCTATTGCCACTGCCCTGCGGGCGGTGCTGCGCTGGGCCCTCAGCGAAGGACAGGCTCTGGCCGAAGCAATGGGCTACCTGCCCCTGGCCGAAACCGTTGTGGCCCGCAGCCTGGAAGCCCTGCAGCTTATCCAGAGCTAGCCGCCCTTGCCCCAACCGGCCCTGGAAGCAAGGCCCCGGCAGGTACGGAGATCCGTAACTGCTCTGCCTTCCAGTTGCCAGAAATGGGCGGCATTCTCGCCCTGACCGCAATGCCCTGCTGGTTAGGATCAGCCTAGGAAACAGCTAAATACCTGCTGAATTTTCACGGATTGGCTGCCCAAGCTACTTCATACAGCCTGGCGGCGGTAGCCGAGGTAACGTCCTGAACAAAAGGAGAACAAGGAGCCGATGGGAAAAGTTGTAGGAATTGACTTGGGCACAACCAACTCGGTTGTCGCCGTAATGGAAGGGGGTGTCCCCACCGTCATCGCCAATGCCGAGGGCACTCGCACCACGCCCTCGGTGGTTGCCTTCACCAAGGATGGAGAGCGCCTGGTAGGGCAGATGGCCCGCCGCCAGGCGGTGCTCAACCCCGAAAACACCTTTTATTCGGTCAAGCGGTTCATCGGGCGCAAGTACGATGAGCTGAATGCCGATTCCAAGCGGGTCTCTTACCAGGTGCGGCGGGATGAACGGGGCAATGTCAAGTTGTATGCACCCCGCTTGAACAAGGAATTTGCCCCCGAAGAGATCTCGGCCATGGTGTTGCGCAAGCTGGTGGATGATGCCAGCCGCTACCTGGGCCAACCGGTTACCCAAGCCGTCATTACTGTACCTGCTTACTTCAACGACTCGCAGCGGCAGGCCACCAAAGATGCCGGGAAGATCGCCGGCTTGGAAGTGCTGCGCATCATCAACGAGCCGACGGCGGCTTCTCTGGCCTATGGCTTGGACAAGCGCAACAACGAGACCATCCTCGTCTTCGACCTGGGCGGCGGCACCTTCGACGTGTCCATCCTGGAGGTGGGCGATGGGGTCTTTGAGGTGAAATCCACCAGTGGCGACACGCAGTTGGGAGGCGACGACTTCGACAAGAAGATCGTGGACTGGATGGCTGAGCAGTTCAAGCAAATGGAAGGGATCGACCTGCGGCAAGACCGGCAGGCCCTGCAGCGGCTGACGGAAGCCGCCGAAAAAGCCAAGATCGAGCTGTCCAGTGTCTCCGAGACCACCATCAACCTGCCCTTCATCACTGCCACTGCCGATGGTCCAAAGCACCTGGAGCTGAAGCTCTCCCGCGCCCAGTTTGAACACCTCTGCGCCGACCTGCTGGAGCGCTGCAAAGGGCCAGTGGAGCAGGCCCTGCGGGATGCCAAGCTCACCAAGGCCGACATCAACGAAGTGGTATTGGTGGGCGGCTCCACCCGCATTCCAGCGGTGCAGCGGCTGGTGAAGGAGCTGCTGGGCAAAGAGCCCAACCAGAGCGTCAACCCCGACGAGGTGGTGGCCGTGGGCGCTGCCATCCAGGCCGGTGTGCTGGCGGGCGAAGTTAAAGATGTGCTGCTGCTGGATGTCACCCCCTTGTCTTTGGGGGTGGAAACCCTGGGCGGCGTGGCCACCAAGCTGATCCCGCGCAACACCACCGTGCCCACCCGCAAGTCGGAGATCTTCTCCACCGCCGAAGATGGGCAGACCTCGGTGGAAATCCACGTGGTGCAAGGGGAGCGGGAGCTGGCCCGCGACAACAAGTCCCTGGGCCGCTTCAAGCTGGACGGGATCCCGCCGGCTCCCCGCGGTGTGCCGCAGATCGAGGTGACCTTCGACATCGACGCCAACGGCATCCTCAAGGTGACGGCCAGAGATAAGGGCAGCGGCAAGGAGCAGAGCATCTCCATCACCGGCGCCTCCACGCTGGATAGCAAAGAGGTGGAGCGGATGATTGCCGAAGCCGAGAAATACGCTGCCGAAGACCGCGCCCGCCGCGAGAAAATCGAGCGCCGCAACAAGGCCGACTCGCTGGCCTACCAGGCCGAGCGGCAGTTGAAGGAGCTGGGCGACAAGATCTCCTCCAGCAAGCGCAGCCAAATCGAGACCTTGGTGCGGGAGCTGCGGGACGCCATTCAACGGGAGGACGACAGCGCCATCCAGAGCAAAGAGCGGGAGCTGCAGGAGGCCCTCTACGCCATGAGCAGCGAGCTCTATCAACAGCCCGGCGCCGCTTCCAGCTCCACCTCTGGGACGACCTCTGGCGGCAGCGACGACGTCATCGACGCCGACTTCACCGAGACCAAGTGACGGCAGTGGGATCCCTCTGGGGCTCCTTATCCACAGCACCGATAATGAGGAAGGACGGGATAGGCGATGGCGTCTAGCCCGCCTTCTTCTCTTTTCGTCAACGGGTCGGAAGCCAACTGCTTGGTTTTTTGCCCATTCTCAGCAATTTGCCTGCGGACGCCTCCATGCAAAACTTCAAGGACTACTACAAGATTCTGGGGGTCAGCAAGACGGCCACCGCCGACGAGATCAAGCAGGCCTATCGGCGCTTGGCCCGGAAATATCACCCGGATGTTAACCCGAACAACAAAGCCGCCGAAGAGAAGTTTAAGGAGATCAACGAAGCCTACGAAGTTCTCTCGGATCCCGGCAAACGCAGGCAATACGACCAATTTGGCCAATATTATCAGCAGGGTGGGTTCCGTTCCCGGCGGGAGACCTATAGCCAGCCCTACGGCAGCCCTTTTGCCGATGCCCCCTTCAACGAAGACTTTGGATTTGGTGGGGGGGGTGTCGATTTCAGCCAATTTGACGATTTTCAAGATTTTATCGATCAACTGCTGGGCCGAGTGCGCAGCCAAAGCACAAACCGCAGCAGCGGCTTTTCCGGATCCAGCGACAACGCCAATTACGATGCTGAGGCCACCATTCAGCTCACCATCCCTGAAGCTTTCGAGGGGGGTAAGCGCCGCCTGCGGGTGGGCGGGGATCGCGTGCTCGAGGTCAACATCCCAGCAGGGATTACGCCAGGGAAGCGGATTCGCCTGCGCGGCCAAGGCCACCCCAACCCCAACGGCGGCGCCGGCGATCTGTACCTCAAGATCGAGCTGAAAGACCATCCCTTCTATCGCCTGGAGGGATTCGATGTTTACTGTGATCTGCCCATCAGTCCCAGCGAAGCGGTTTTGGGTGCCCAGGTGGAGGTGCCCACCCTGGATGGGGTGGTGAAGCTGCGGATCCCGCCTGGCATGCAGCCGGGGCGAAAGTTGCGGCTGGCGGAAAGGGGCTTCCCCAAGGGCAACGGAGAACGGGGGGATTTTTACGTGGTGGTGCAGATCCATTTGCCCACCCGTCTCTCTGATGAGGAACGGGAACTTTACGAAAAGCTGCAGCGGGTTCAATCCTACGATCCTCGGGCCGCCCTTAAGCTCTAGCAGTCGAGTGGGATCCCGGTGAAATCTGGCCGCGTCGGCGGGACGGGATTTGTCTGACCCTGGCTCCATTGCAGTTGCCGTAGGATGCCGCGCAACAAGGCCACCTCGGCCACGGTCAAGCCGGCCCGCTGGAACAGGGCGCGAAATTTGAGCATTTTGCGGCGGGCGGTGTGGGGGTGTAGGTAGCCGATCTGCAGCAAGAGCGCTTCCAAATGTCCAAAAAAGCCTTCCAGCAGCTCGAAGGGAACGAGCCTTTGGGAGAGGGGCACAGAAGGGGCGGGGGGAGGGTTCTGGCAGATGAGGGTGCGCAGCTCGTAGCAACACATGCCCACCGCCTGGGCCAGATTTAAAGACGGGTAAACCGGATCGGTGGGGATCTGGATCTGGCGATGGCAGAGGGCCAGCTCCTCGTTGCTCAAGCCGCGATCTTCGGGGCCAAACACAAGGGCAGCAGGGCCGGCAGCCAGCAAGGCGGGGAAGGCTTGGCGAGGGGACTGGATTTGCCATTCGGGGGGGTAGGCTTGGCTGCGCCCTGTTGTCCCGAAAACTTGCACACACCCCTGCAGGGCTTCAGCCAAGGTTTGCACCGTCTGGGCTTGATGGAGCAGGTCTGCCGCATGCACGGCCATGGTGATCGCTTCCCTATCGAGGGGATCGCATTGGGGATCCACCAACACCCATTGCCGCAGGCCCATGTTTTTCATTACACGGGCAATGGCGCCGAGGTTGCGCGGCCCAGCCGGCTGCACCAACACGATGCGCACCTGCGCCAATTGCTCTTGAGCCCAGTGGGACGATGTCGGCATTGCTCAGAAGGAATCGCAGATAGGGATCCCCTAAAGTAGAGGAGTTAGATCTTGTCATAAAGATTGTGCCGATGGGATCCGCCTACCGCTGTTGGCTGAGCTTGATTTGTCTGGTGTTGGTGGGATGCTGCTGGGGATCCCCGGCGTTGGCTGCCCATTCGTTGCTCTCCACGGCAGCAGAGCCGGCGCAGGTGGCTCCATCCTCTCAGTCTCTGGTAGAAGCGCGACAACGGCTGGAAGCAATTGCCGCGGCGATGCGCTCGATCCGCCTGTGTAGCCGTCCTAACTGCCGTTACCGCGATATCTCGGTAGAAGTGCGGCCTGTGGCAGGAGCCGAGTCGCCAGAGTACGAGGGCCGCATCGACGCCACCCTCGACCGCCCCTCCGGCAGCTTGGACAGGGCCCACTACCGGCTGCGGTTTCGGGAGGGACGCTGGCAGTTGCTGGGCGGCGAAGAGGTTTCTGATGTTTCCTCCTTTTTCTTTGAGGGAGATACCTACGAGGTGTTCAGCAGCTACGGTAGTCGCAAAGCCAAATTGGCGGATGCCAGCAGCAGCCTGCGGGTGGGCTACCGGGAGCTGTACTACCGCGTTTTCGACCAGGGCCAAGAGCGTCTGCCATAGGAGCGGGGAGCAGTTATGAGAGACCAACAGCACACCTTGGCCAGCTCCATTGCCCTGGAAGGGGTGGGCCTGCACACCGGTCTGCCCGTGCGCTGTAGCCTGCATCCGGCCCCTGCCGGCAGCGGTCGGGTCTTTGTGCGGGTGGATCAACCGGGATCCCCTGAGATCCCGGCCCGCTTGGGATCCCTGGCTCCTGCCCCTCTCTGCACCTTGCTGCAGCAGGGATTTGCTCAGGTGCAGACGGTGGAGCACCTCTTGGCCGCCCTCTACATCTTGGGCATCGACAACTGCCGCATCGAAGTGGCGGGGCCGGAGCTGCCGCTCTTGGACGGCTCTGCCTTACCTTTTGTGCAGGCCATCGCCCAGGCCGGGATCCTGGCCCAAGACCAGCCGGCACAACAGGGGGTGATCCGGGAGCCGGTTACCGTCTGGGCAGGGGAAGCCTTTGTCAGCGCCTTGCCCCACCCCGTCACTCGCTTTACCTATGGCATCGATTTTGCCGATTGCCCCATTGGCCAACAGTGGCTGAGCTGGCGGGAGAACAGGGCGGATTTTGTCCAGTCCATCGCGCCGGCCCGCACCTTTGCCCGCCAACAGGACGTAGAGCGGGCCCGCCAACAGGGGCTGATCCAGGGGGGCAGCCTGGAAAATGCTATCGTTTGCAGCCAAACCGAGTGGTTGGGGCCGTTGCGCTTCCCAGATGAGCCGGTGCGCCATAAGCTGATAGATTTACTAGGAGATCTCAGCTTGTTGGGCTGCCGCTTGCAGGGGCACATTGTGGCCTACAAGGCGGGCCACGCCCTGCACCACCGTTTGGCCGAGCAGTTGCTCCAGAGTGGATCCCTGCAGGTGGAGCCAGCTCAAGAGCAACCAAGGGATCCCCTTTGCCTGGGTGGGGTGGAATCTCGCTCTTCGTTTTGAGAGGGAGCCCGGCTTCTGGGATGGGTGAAAAGTTCTTGGGCCTGCTGCAATTTCTCTGTGCGGCCTTGCTTCTGCTTCAAGGCTCTCCCATGCGGGTTTTAAGGTTTGTCTTCCGGTTCTGTGGGTTACCATGTCTTCTGATGTCTCTCCTCCTCCTCTCCTCTCGGCTGAAGCAGCTGCTCAGTTGGCAACCGCTCCCCCCGTCTTCACAACGGAGCAAATCCTAGAGATCCTGCCCCACCGCTATCCTTTTTTGCTCGTGGATCGCGTGGTGGAGTACCAACCTGGGCAACGGGCGGTGGGCCTGAAGAACGTCACCTTCAACGAGCCCTTTTTCCAGGGGCATTTCCCCAACCGACCGATCATGCCCGGCGTTCTCATCGTCGAGGCCATGGCGCAGCTGGGGGGGATCGTGTTGACCAAGTTGCCCGATGTGGCCGGGCGCTTGGCCCTCTTTGCCGGCATCGATGGCGTTCGCTTTCGCCGTCCGGTGTTGCCGGGGGATCAACTGCTGCTTTCTGCCGATTTGCTCACCATCCGGCAAAAACGCATCGGCAAAATGTTTTGCCGCGCTCAGGTAGGAGGGCAACTGGTAACCGAAGGGGAGCTGATGTTCTCCTTGGTGGATTGATCACAGCGGCCAGCCGAGGAAGGCTCTGGGCGCGGCTGTCAAAGGACTCCGTCCCGCTAGCGCGAACGGCGCAGCGGCGACTTGTCGCCAGGAGACCCTGCTAAAGTGTTGAGATAGGGAGATGGCTCATTCCCGTCCAGATCGGGTAAACATGTTGCTGCGCAAGGTTGAGGTGGCAGTGTCTGATCTCCCCCGAACCTCAATCATCATTCGCAGGGTTGGGAGCGTAACCACAGTTGCTGGCTAGGTTGGACATGAGTTCGTTGGCTTCAGCGGGATCCACTCCCAACGTTTCTGCAAGTGCGCCGCACCGCTCACGCATCCACCCCACGGCGGTGATCCATCCGAAAGCTGAGTTGCACGAGACGGTTCAGGTTGGCCCCTATGCAGTTATTGGCGAACATGTGCGCATTGGTGCCAACACGGTGGTGGGGGCCCACGTGGTGATCGATGGCTGGACAGACATTGGCGAGGACAACCAGATTTTTCCGGGAGCGGTGCTGGGCACGGAGCCGCAGGATCTGAAGTACAGCGGCGCGCCCTCTCAGGTGGTGATCGGCAGAGGCAACCGCATCCGCGAGTTCGTCACCATCAACCGGGCCACCAATGAGGGGGAGGCCACCCTGATCGGCGACAACAACCTGCTGATGGCCTACGCCCATGTTGCCCACAACTGCGTCATCGAAAATCAGGTGGTGATTACCAATGCTGTTTCCTTGGCCGGCCACATCCACATCGAGTCGCAAGCCCGCATCGGCGGTATGGTTGGGATCCACCAGTTCACCCGCATCGGGCGCCTGGCCATGGTGGGGGCAATGAGCCGGGTGGACCGCGACGTGCCGCCTTACCTGTTGGTGGAAGGGCATCCGGCCCGCATTCGCGGCCTCAACTTGGTGGGGTTGCGGCGAGCCAAAGGGATGGAGGGATCCCTGCCGGCCTTGCGGCAAGCCTATCGGCTGCTATACCGTTCTGGTTTGCCCCTAGAAAAAGCGCTGCAAACCCTGCGCAGCAGCCTCCGCAGCGAGGGGGGGTGCTGCATCTGTTCCCTGCAGGGCAAAGAATGGGTGGATGAGACGGGATCTTTACAACACCTGCTGCAATTTTTGGAAGATTCCCTTTCCCAACCCCAACGGCGTGGACCCCTGCCGGCCCTACGCGGGAGAGGGGAAGAGTTGCCAGAGCTGGGTGATTAAGGATCGCAGGTGAGCCATCTGTTTGTGTGCACAGGCGAGGTCTCAGGGGATCTGCAGGCCGGCCATCTCATTCGCGAGCTGCTGCGCCAACGCCCGCACCTACGCATCACAGCGGTCGGGGGAGAGGAGATGGCTGCTGCCGGAGCCCGGCTGCTGCACCGCACCACCGAGATCAGCTCCATCGGCATCCTGGAAGCTCTCCCCTTCGTCGGCCCTGCCCTCTGGACAGAGTGGAAAATTCGCCGCTTTTTGGCCCAAGACCCGCCGGATGTGGCTGTGCTGGTGGACTACATCGGCGTCAACAGCCGCATTGCCCCTCTGCTGCAGCGGCGGCAGATCCCCGCCGTGTACTACATTGCCCCCCAGGAATGGGTCTGGTCGCCCAACAGCCGCCTTACCTACCAACTGGCCCAGCAGATGCGGCTGATGTTGGCGATTTTCCCTGAGGAAGCCCGCTACTACGCCGCAGCAGGAGCCCACGTGCAGTATGTGGGCCATCCCCTGTTGGATATTCTGGCCGCTGTACCCAGCCGTGCTCAAGCCAGAGCCCAGTTGGGGATCCCGGCCGAAGCCACGGTGGTGGTGGTGGTGCCGGCTTCGCGGCGGCAAGAGCTGCGCTCGGTTTTGCCTGTTCTGCTCCAGGCAGCTCAGTTGTTGCAAGCTCACCTGCCCCAGGCGCAGTTTTGGGTGCCCTTGGCCTCGCCCCGTTTTGCCGCCCCGATTGCCCGGGCTGCCCGCCGTCTTGGGCTCAACCTCACCCTTTTGGATCCCCAAGCCCTGCCCTTCTTCTCGCCCCACAAAGCCCATCACCTTGCTTTGGCAGCGGCTGACTTGGTGCTGGCCAAGTCCGGCACGGTGAACTTGGAGACGGCCATCTTGGGGATCCCACAGGTGGTGATCTACCGCCTCAACCCGCTCACCTTTTGGCTGGCCCGCCACTGGCTGAAGGTGTCGGTGCCCTTTATGTCTCCCCCCAACTTGGTGCTGATGCGCCCCATTGTGCCGGAATTGTTACAGGAGCAGGCCCAGCCGGAGCAGATCGCCCAACTGGCGCTGGAGCTGCTGACCCGGAAGCAAGCCCAACTGCAAGCCGACTATGCCGCGATGCGGGCGGCCCTGGGAGAACCCGGCGTTCTCGCCCGCGCCGCCAAGGCCATCCTAGAGGTGTTGGATGGCAAGTAACTCCGGCAACTCAGCACTGGGGAACGGCCAGGGCTGCTGTTGGAGCTCTTTAACAGGCCTATCCCAGGGATCGCTTGCCCTGGCGGTTTTGATGGACTAGGCTGAAGTCAGGGTAGGGATCGGTTTGTGCGCAAAAAGCCCAAGTGCTTCGCAGGCCAGCGGCCAACTTTGTGGAGTGAATGTTGTGCAGTCCCCAGTTGTTCTCAATTCCGAACGCCCATTGCCAAATGTTTCGCCGACGGTACTGTTGGCGGACGACGACCCATTCATACGAAAGTACTTGGCTCTTTTGTTGAGCCATGAGGGCTATTGGGTGGCGGAGGCCGAAGACGGTGAGCAAGCCTTGCAGCTTTTTGCTCAAACTCAACCCCAGATAGCTCTCCTGGATGCCCTCATGCCCGGCTTAGACGGGTTTGAGTGTTGCCGCCAACTACGGGCTTTGGATGCGGATCTGCCCTGCTTGATGATCACCTCACTCGAGGATCAAGATTCCATCGACAAAGCCTTTGCTGCCGGAGCCAGCGACTACGTGACCAAACCCGTTTACTGGCCCGTGATGCGTCAGCGCATCCGCTACCTGCTCAAAGGCCGTCAGACACTGGTAAACCTGCGCCAACAGGCGGCCCGCGAACAAGCTCTGAACCGGGTTGTGCGGGCCATTCGCGCTGCTTTGCAGTTGGATCAGATCTTTGCTGTGGCCACCCGTGAGATTTGTCATCTGCTGGAGGCGGATCGGGTGAGCATCAGCATCTATCGGCCTCAGCAACAGCATTGGCGCATCATCTCCGAGTACTCCACTCAGCCGAATCACTATTTGGGCTGTCTCATTCCCGATGCCGAAAGCCCCATTGCCCAACAGTTGAAGCAAGGGAAGGTAGTGTTGCTGGAAGCAGCCGACCAGGCTGAAGGTTGGGCCTACATTGCTTCCATGGCCAAAGCCTATCCCGGCAGTTGGCTGTTGGTACCCCTCTACGGCGGCGAAAGCCCCGCATTTGGCCCGGCCCACCTCACTCTGTGGGGCAGCTTGTGTCTGCAACTGAAAACAACGCGCCCCGGCTGGTTAGCCACCAGTCAGGATCTGATCTTGGCCTTGGCCGATCACCTCTCCATCGCCATTCAGCAGGCGGAACTGTTCCAACAGATCCAGGAGCTCAACCGCACCCTGGAAGAAAAGGTACAAGACCGCACTGCCCAACTGGATCGGCAGGTGCAGGAATTGCAGCGGCTGGATCACCTAAAAGATGATTTCCTCAGCACGGTGTCCCACGAGCTGCGCACCCCTCTTGCCAACATGAAAATGGCCATCCGCCTGCTCAGCGCTGTCCTGCTGCCTGACCGGGGCACTGCCAAATCCCCGGATCCGGCCAAGATCTCTCAGTACTTGAAAGTGTTGGACAACGAATGTGAGCGGGAGATCAAACTGGTCGAGGATCTGCTGGAACTGCAGCGGTTGGAGGTGCTCAAAGGACTCCGTCCTGCTAACGCGAACGGCTCACAGCAGCCCTGCTGGTTGGCGTTGCAAGCGTGGTTGCCCCCAATCGCGGAGCCCTTCGCTCAAGATGCCTACCGCCGCCATCAGCACTTCAGCCTTGGGATCCCTCCCGAACTGCCCGCCATTTCTACCCTGCCGGAGGTGCTCAAGTCGGTGCTGGCCGAATTGCTGAGCAATGCTTGTAAATTTACCCCTGCCGAGCACCAGATCAGCCTACAGGTCACCAACCATTCCGATCACCTAGAAATCCAGATCCTCAACACCGGCGTCACCATTCCCCCAGAAGAACAAAAGCGAGTCTTTGAGAAGTTCTATCGGGTGCCCAGCGCAGATCCCTGGCGGCAAGGGGGGACGGGGCTGGGGCTGGCCCTTGTGCTACAGCAGGTGAGCCTGCTGCAAGGAAGCATTCACCTCAGCAGCGAGGCAAATCGCACCTGCTTTACCTTGCGGCTGCCTCTGGTTCTCTCTGCCCCTGACCAAGACAAGCCGGCTCAGCCTAGGGTGTAGGTGTTGGGGTGGCCGGCTTGGATTCTTGCAAAACTTCTTGCAAGCGCACGCGAACCCGCTGGTTGAGGGCAGGATTTTCGTTCGCCAAGGTCATCAATTCGCGGTATTGCAGCACCGTCAGCCCTTGCTGCTCGACAATGCGGCTGGCTTGGGTTTCCGTGCGCTGCATAATTTGCTCATATTCCTCTTCGTTCTGGGTTTCCCGCAGTTGGGCGCTGGCTTCTCGAATCAGGGGATCCAACTCCAACAAAATCCGCACCAACTGTTCCACCTGAGCATCGGTGACTTGCTCTGGGGTCAGAGTCGGAGATGCCAGAGGGCTGGGAGTTGCGGGGGTCTCAGTCGGAGAAGCAGTCGCAGCAGGACTGGGCAGCGGGGTTGCTCCCTGTGCCCAAACCGGCAGGGATCCCAAGCTGAGTCCCAGACCCACCAGCAATGCGAATTTCATCATGCCCAAAACTCCCTAGACCTAGACGAGGTTTACCCGAGCCTTTGAGGTGCAGCTAAAGCTAGGCTAGCAAGATGCCTGTGTTCCGTCTGATCGCTTCAGCGCAGTCCTGGAAACCCAGCAAACTCATCAAGCTTCTTTGCCGGTCACTTGGATCGGGATCCAATCCCTACGGTACCAGAACCTCTCACCCCTTGGCTGGGCACTCAGGACAGACCCGCGAAAGGGCTATATGGATCTGCTGTGGATCTCTTGTAGAAACAAGAAGTTAGCTGTACAGTCTTAGTACACTGCCCGAGAGCAGACCCTTCCTCTTCTCGGTCGAGCAGTTCCAAACTGGCAAAGTCGGCAACTGACTCAGCACTTCAACCCAAAAGAGGTTGATTTGAAACTGAGTTTAGGTATATATTCTGTTGAGCACCGTTTCTGCTAATGTTAAGCTGGAGCTCAGATTTGATGAGAGTCTCCTGCGTTGGCAGCTGATTTTCTCTACAGTTGCCAGAGGCAGTGGATTCGCTTCAAGATTGAGCCTAGCAACCACTCAACTTGTCAGCTCTCTTCGCAGGCAGTTTTTGGGGATTTTCACTCAGAGGACGCTTCCCCACGGGAGTTTGGGGCTGGTGTTCGAGTTGCCCTCCCGCCGAGCAAAAGGAAGTTGCTGGTTTATGGTTTATTGTTCTTGTAAAGAAGAATAACAAAAATGGGTAAAAGTTATTGATTTTCTTAAGCAGTGCTGATATATTCCCTTTGCGGTTGTTCGGTGATCCCTCTACAGGAGGCTTACATTGGTTAGGAGAAGAAAGCGTAAGAGCCGCCGTCGTCTGGAAGGGCGCAAGATTTTAGATCATATCCCTCAATTTAATTTGGACAGTGGTGAGGAGAAGTCTGTAACTGCTGCTCGCAGATATATTCAGGAAAATTCTATTCAGCCGCCTGCGCTGATTTTGGTACGGCGCAATGAACATACGATTGATCGGTTTTTTTGGGCGGAGAAGGGGTTATTTGGTGCGCAATATGTCGAGGAGAACCACTTCCTTTTTCCCAGCCTGCGGGCTTTGCTAGCGGAAGTTGCGGCTGAGAAGCCGGAGAAAAAATCCTCGAAGGCTCTTGCAACTGCCGCCCGCTAGTTGCTGGCTGCTTTTCCCCACAGCAGGCAGTTGGGAGACTTTGAATGGCGTGGAGCTCCGGATGCCTCATGGCCCAAGTTCGTCCTGCTGGTGGCAGCGGGAGGGTCACGCGCTACCCTACAAGGGATCCCGTCGGAGATGCCGGATGAGCCGACTGCCTCAAACCACTGCCCATGTGCAGATTACCCGCCGCTCTTGGCAGGAGGGTGCCATCGAAGGGGAAGTCAACGCCAACGGTTGGGTTTGGCGCTTCTGCTGGTGCTTTCGGGCCGGGGAGCTGAAGGTGGAACCTTCTGTGGGGCGGGCTTTGATTTGTGAGCCCTTGAGCCGTTTTCTGGAAAAATCGGACTATCTGCTGGAACCCGGCAGCAACTACTCGTTTGTGATTCGCAGTAGCCTGTAGGTTTTCCCGAGAAGGACTCCCTCCTGCTACGGCAACGGGAGGGAGCTTCTGCCCAGCAGCAGCGATCGCCGCCGGCCAGGGCACCTGCTAGAGTAACCGGCAATTCAGGGATCCCTGAGAAGAAATGGGAGGGCTGGCCAGGATGGAGGTGGAGACAAGCGTCCTGAGGCGGATGTTGGGTATCTACGGCAGCCCCAAGATGGGCACTTTGCTGCTGCTGGGGTTTTCGTCGGGTTTGCCGCTGCTGTTGATCAACTCCACCCTCAATGCCTGGCTGACCCAAGCGGGCTTGACCACCATTGCCATCGGCTTGTTTAACCTGCTCAATTTGCCCTACTCGTTCAAGTTTCTCTGGTCGCCTATTCTGGATCGGTTTCTGTTGCCGGCACCGGGATCCCTGCGGGGCAGTCGGCGGCGGGGGTGGATGGCCCTGACCCAGGTGCTGTTGCTGCTCAGCATCGGGCTGCTGGGTTTTCAAGATCCCACCCAAACCTGGCTAGAAACCTTGGGCTGGGAGGAGCTGGCTCAGACTTGGCCGGGCATCACGGTTTTCACCCGCCCGATCTTTCTGGTGGGGTTCCTGGTGGCTTTTTTGAGCGCCTCTCAGGACATCGCGGTGGACGCCTACCGCACCGACATTTTGGCAGAGCGGGAGATGGGGGCAGGGGTAGCCATTTTCGTATTTGGCTATCGCATCGCGCTGCTGGTCAGCAGTGGTGTGAGTTTGATCTTGGCGGACTACTTGCCCTGGTGGCAGGTGTACGGGATCATGGCGCTGCTGATGTCGATCGGGGTGGTTACCTCATTTTTGGCCCCCGAGCCGGAAAACAGTGCCCTCAAACCTACCTCGCTGCGGGCGGCCATTATCGAGCCGTTTCAATCTTTTTGGCGGCACCGCTTGGCCTGGGCGATCCTGCTGTTCGTGGTCTGCTTCAAGTTGCCGGATAGCTTGGCGGGGCAAATGACCCCCACGTTTTTGTTGCAGACGGGGTTCAGCACCAGCGATCTGGGCATCATCCGCAGTTGGATAGGCTTGTTGGCCACCTTGGTGGGGGCTTTTGTGGGGGGAGAGTGGGTCAGCCGCGCCGGCACCTACCGCTGTCTGTTCATCTTCGCGGCCCTGCAGGGGATCGGCAATTTGGGCCTGGGAGCCATTGGGTTGGTGGGGCAAAACTATCCGCTGCTGGTGGGGGCAACCCTTTTCGACAACATGGCCGGGGGCATGGGCACGGCTGCTTTCCTGGCTTTTTTGATGAGCCTCTGCGATCGGCAATTCAGCGCCACCCAGTACGCTCTGCTCACCAGCGTGTTTGCCGTGGGAGGAACCTTGGCCGGGGCCATGTCGGGCTATTTGGCGGCTGCGGTCAATTGGCCGCTGTTCTATTTGATTACAGCGATGACAGCCGCTCCGGCGATGGTGCTCTTGCTGTGGCTCGGCCCACCTGAGGAGTTAGGGATGGACGTAACAAACCGCTGATGGCCGCCTACAGCGCAGCCCCGATTTTGGCGGCCAGGTCCACCAGCCGCGCGGCATAGCCGTACTCGTTGTCGTACCAGGAGAGCACCTTCACCGTGCGATCTCCCAGGGTCAGGGTGGATTCCAAGTCCACAATCGAGGAGTGAGGATCCCCAACGATATCCGCCGATACGATCTGCGGTGGGGCAATGGCCAGGATGCCGCGCATCGGGCCTTCTGCCGCCTCGACAAACGCTTGATTGACTGCTTCTTTGGTGATGGGCTGCTCGGTGCGCACCACAAAGTCCACGATCGAGCCGGTCAGGGTGGGCACCCGCAGCGCCAGCCCGTCCATCTTTCCTCTCAGGGCAGGCAAAACCTCGGCAACTGCCGTGGCCGCCCCGGTTGTGGAAGGCACAATCGACACCGCCGCCGAGCGGCCCCGCCGGTAGTCCTTGGGATCCGGGCGATCCACGATGGCCTGGGTGGCGGTATAGGCGTGGCAGGTGGTGAGAAAGCCTGTCTCGATGCCAAAGCGATCCAGCAAGACCTTAGCCAACGGCGCCAGACAGTTGGTGGTACAGGAGGCGTTGGAGACGATGTGGTGCCGCTGCGGGTCGTACTGGTCGTCGTTGACCCCCATCACCACCGTCAGGTCGGGGCCTTTGGCGGGAGCAGAGATGATCACTTTTTTGGCGCCGGCCTCCAGGTGTTTGGCGGCCCCATCTCGTTTGGTGAATAAGCCGGTGGATTCCACCACCAGGTCAACCCCCAGATCCTTCCAAGGCAGTTGGGCCGGATCCCGTTCTGCCAAAACCCGGACTTTGTGGCTGCCGATTTGCAAGTGGCCATCCACGGCGCTGACGGTCTGGGGCAGGCGCCCATAGGCCGAGTCGAACTGAAGCAGATAGGCCAGGTTTTCCGGCTCGGTCAGATCGTTGACGGCTACCACCTCCAGCTCCCGGTCGGGGGACGGAGTCCTTTCCGGCTGAGACAGCAGCACCCGCAAGAAAGCCCGCCCAATGCGACCAAATCCGTTGATGGCTACCCGTGTGGTCATCGCAGTCCTCCGGTGTCAGTTCCTTATGATGGGTTGATGGATGCGGCAAGGGGAAGGCTGACCCCCAAAGATAGGGTAAAAGAAGAACGGGATCCCTGCTGCTTTTGCACCCCAGATCTCCAGATTTGCGCTAGAGACTTGCGATTAGATTAACCCAAGAAGTTGCCGGCAGAGGAAATCCGGATGAAGGTATTGCTGACCAACGATGACGGCATCGAGGCGGCGGGGCTGGCCCAGCTCAAGCTGGCCCTCGGCTCCCTTGTTGCAGAAGAACACTGTTGGATTGTGGCCCCCCACCAGGAGCTTTCCGGCTGCAGCCACCAGGTGACGACGCGACGACCGTTTCGGGCCTCTGCCCGCGGCGAGCGCACCTTTGCCGTTGAGGGATCCCCTGCCGACTGTGTGCGGGTGGCCCTATTCAAACTGGCTCCATCCGTAGATTGGGTGCTTTCCGGCATTAACGAGGGGGGAAACCTGGGAACGGATGTGTACTTGTCCGGCACGGTGGCAGCGGTGCGGGAAGCGGCGCTGCGTGGGATCCCGGGGATCGCCATTTCCCAATACCGAGCAGGGGGCAAACCCATCGACTGGGAACAGGCGCGGCGCTGGACCTGTGCCATTTTGGCGGAGCTGATGGAACAACCCCTGCCCAGCGGAGCGTTTTGGAATGTCAACTTGCCCCACCTGCCACCTGGATCCCCTCTGCCGGAGCGGGTTTACTGTCCCCTCTGTACCCAACCTCTGCCCCTCGATTACGCCGTGGAGGCAGAAGACAATGGGGTAGAGTCATTGTGGTTTCGCTATCAGGGCCGCTATGCGGATCGCGCCCGCGATCCCCAAGCCGATACCGACATCTGCTTCTCCGGTCGGGTGGCCATCACTCAAGTGCAACTGGTCTCAGGAGTTTCCGCCTGAGGGGGCAAGGTTGCGGGCAATGGTTCTCAGCCGTTGTAGCCGCAGCGCCGTCAGGATATCGCTGGGATCCAACTTGAGAACCTGTTCCAGAGCATCCGCCAGGTGTTGAGCCGCCTCTTGGCGGCTGTAGCCGCGAAACTGGGCGCGGCGCAGGGCAAATTCATCGGCATCGAAATGGGCGCTCTCCCGGTTCAGGTTTTGCCAGATCTGCTGAATCGAGAGGGCTGTGATGCCACCCGCCAAGAGAGCGGAAAAAGGGTGCTGCAAAGAGAGCTCCGCCACAGTGGTGATGCCCCCCAGCAAAGCCAGCGACTGGTAAAATCCCGGCTGCAGCCAGTTGCGATTGCCCAGCCAACCCACCTCGCGCAGAAACAACAGATCCCGCTGGGGACGTGGGATCTGTTGCCAACGGCGAAAATCGATGGCGATCGTGCCCTGGGGCTGCCAAGGGGCCTTGCGGCGGGAGACCAGCAGGGCTTCACCCCCGAAGTTGGGCACGACGCTGACCAAGGGTCGGAAGGAGGCGGGAAGCAGATCCCGCAGTCGTTCGGTCTCTTCCTTTTCAAAGGGTTTGAAGTCTGGGCGGCTGGTCATGGCCTCACCTGCTGGGAGCACTGGGGTGGAGAGCCCGCCTGAAACCCGGGCCCTGCTGCGGCCCCAAACACCACAGCCCTGTGCAGAACCGGTGCGCAGCTAGTTTACCTTATCTCCGGGCCGACCGTGAACGCTCTGCAGCCTGATCCAGGTTGCGTAGACTGGGAAGGAAAGACTATCTTCCTTCATCCTCAGCCCATGACCTTCTCAGCCCAGCCGGAACCCCAAGTGCAGGGCAAGGGGCAGAGCGTTGTCAGCCCTCTCTACACCTATGCCTTCTTCCCGCAGCCGGATCCGCAGCTTTTGTCCTTCATCCGGCAAACCGAGGGGATCCATCAGCCGGTACAGGTGTTTGCCCCGGTGGGGAGCCGAATTGCCGCCGCTGTGGAGCCGATGCGGGATCCAGAGGCGTTGCAAGCTTCGGATGAGGTGCTGGTGCGTTCTGCCCTGCGCCACGATCAGGTGCTCTGCCGGCTGTTTGCCCAGATGCCGCTGCTGCCCCTGCGCTTTGGCACCTGCTTTCTCTCGGCAGAAAAGCTGGGATCCCATCTGCTGGCGCGGCAGGCAGAGTACGAACAGGTCCTCGCGGCCATTGGGGGAAGGGCCGAGTACTGTCTGAAGGGAAGGATTCGGCCTCAGCCCCAGCCGGAGCCGCAGCCATCTCTGAGCGGGACGGCCTATCTGTTGGCCCGCAAGCAAGCCTATTTGCAGCAACAGCAAGCCCAAGCGCAGCAAGAGCAGGAGCTGGCGGCCCTGCAGCAACTTTGGCCCTCTACTTGGCCTGTGCAAAAGGGGGATCCCCAGCCGGGCGAACGCTTGCGGCTTTACATTTTGCTCACCCCTGCCGAACGGGAAACGGCGGCCCAGCTTACCCAAACCTGGCTGGCGCAGCACCCCGATTGGCAACTGGACTGGAGCCCCCCTTTGCCCCCCTATCACTTTGTGGGTGCCATAGGGGACAGATGCTAGACTCCGACTCCTGGGTGATCGGCACCGTTTATCGTAGTAGTGGTGAGGGGAGTTTTCTGGTTCAAGGTCGGCAGCAGGCAAGAGGAGCGGTTGTGGTCTATCGAGTTGGGCTATTGGGGCTGGGCACGGTCGGCACGGGTGTTGTGCAAATGCTGCAGCAACCGCAGCACCCTCTCCTACAGGCGGTCGAGATTGCGGCAGTGGGGGTGCGCTCCCTGGATAAGCCGCGGCAAGTGCGGATCCCACCTGAGCGCTTGACCACCAATCTGGAGCAGATCGTCTCGGATCCGGAAATCGATGCGGTGATCGAGCTGATGGGGGGCCTGGAGCCGGCCCGCAGCCTGATCCTGAAGGCCATTGACCACGGCAAGCCGGTGATCACGGCCAACAAAGCGGTGATTGCCCGCCATGGGGAAGAGATCTTTCAAGCTGCCGCCCAGGCCGGGGTGGCGGTGCTGCTGGAAGCGGCGGTGGGCGGCGGGATCCCCATTGTGCAGGCTTTGCAACACTCCCTGCGGGCCAGCCGCATCCAGGCGGTCTGGGGCATCGTCAACGGCACCACCAATTTCATCCTCAGCCAGATGGCCCAGCAGGGCAGCTCCTTTGCCGAGGCGCTGGCCCAGGCCCAGGCCCGCGGCTACGCGGAAGCGGATCCCAGCGCCGATGTGGAAGGGTGGGATGCCGCCGACAAAATCGCCATTCTGGCCGGCCTCGCCTTTGGGGTGGCGGTGCCGCGGGAAGCCATCCCCTGCGAAGGGATCCGCAACATCAGCTCCACCGACATCCGCTATGCCCGCGAGTGGGGCTACACCTTCAAGCTCCTGGCCATCGCCCAAAGGGCCGCCGCCCAGGGATCTGAGACGGTCTTGGATGTGCGCGTCCACCCTACTCTGCTGCCGGTTACCCACCCGCTGGCCAACGTCCACGGCGTGGACAACGCCGTCTGGGTGCAGGGGGATCCCCTGGGGCAGGTGGTGCTCGCCGGCCCAGGGGCGGGACAGGGGCCGACCGCCAGCGCCGTGGTTGGGGATTTGCTCACCCTCCGGGCCCACCTGCAAACCGGGGCCTATCTGCCCAATCCTCTATGGGGGTTCTTCGGCAGGGCTGCCGCTTTGCTCCCGCTGGCGGAATTGGAGTCGGAGTTTTACGTGCGGGTGTTGGCCCAGGATCAGCCGGGGGTGATGGGGGCGATCGGCACCTGCTTTGGCCGCCACCGGGTTAGCCTGGAGAGCATTACCCAAAAAGAGTGCCACCAGGAGCAGGCGGAGATCGTCATCCTCACCCACACCGTCCGCGAGGCCGATTGTCGGCAGGCGCTGGCCGAGATCCAACAGCTTCCCCAGGTGGCCGCGATCCCCAGCCTGTTTCGCGTGCTGCGTTGATTGCTTTCAGGAAACCCATAGGAACCGCGATGATGGACAGCTTGGAAGCGGCAGTCAATCCCTCAACTGAGCCTCTGACCCACTTGTGGGAACGGGCTGAGGTGGTGGTCATTGGAGCGGGCATCAGCGGCCTGACCCTGGCGCTACGCCTGCGGCAGGGCCGCTCCGCTCAGCCGGTGCTCTTGGCCGAGGCCAGCCCTCGTGTCGGCGGCTGCATCTCCACCCAATCCAAAAACGGCTACCGCTGGGAAGAAGGCCCCAACAGCTTTACCCCCGTCCCCCCTCTGCTCAACCTCATTGCCGAGGTGGGCCTGGCCGAGCAACTGGTGCTGGCGGATGCCAAGTTGCCCCGCTACATCTACTGGGAGAAAGAGCTGCTGCCGGTGCCCCTCAGCCCTTCTGCAGCCATTGGCTCGCGGCTGTTGAGCGTGGGCGGCAAGCTGCGGGCTTTGCAGGGGTTGTTGGGGTTTGTCCCGCCGCCGCCAGGGCGCGAGGAAACGGTGCGGCAATTCTTCCGGCGACAACTGGGATCCGAGGTGGCAGAACGCTTGGTGGAACCTTTCACCTCAGGGGTGTATGCGGGGGATCCGGATCAGCTCAGCGCCTTGGCCGCCTTTCCCCGCGTGGCCGGCTTGGAAGAGCGCTACGGCAGCCTTTTTGCCGGCGCGCTGCAGGCTTTGCGCCACAGACCCCAGCCCTCTCCTGTGGCCATCCAGCCCCCACCCCAACGTGGCCAACTGGGCAACCTGCGCCAAGGGCTGCAGCAGTTGCCGGAAGCGATAGCCCAAAAGCTGGGGGACAGCCTGCGGCTGGGCTGGCGGGCTGTGCAGCTCAAGCGGGATGAGATGGGCTATTGGGTGGGCTTTAAGACCGCCGAGGGATCCCGCTGGGTGGTTGCCCGGCAGGTGGTGCTGGCTCTTCCCGCGCCTGAAGCTGCCTCGCTGTTGCAGGAGCTCAACCCCCCAGCCAGCCGGCTCTTGGCCGGGATCCCCTATCCGCCGGTGGCGGTGGTGGCTTTGGCCTATCCCCAAGAGGCTCTGCCGCAGCCGTTGCGGGGGTTTGGCCATTTGATCCCGCGCTCCCAGGGTTTGCGCACCCTGGGCACCATCTGGGCCTCCTGCCTTTTCCCAGAGCGGTCTCCCCAGGGCTATCACTGCTTCCTCAGCTTCATCGGCGGGGCCACCGACCCGCTCATGGCAGCACTTTCCCCTGAAGAGCGAGCGCAGATTGTGCACGCAGAGCTGAGCCAGATCCTGCTCACCCGACCTGTCGAGCCCATCCGCCTGGGAGAGCGCCTGTGGCCCCGGGCTATCCCACAATACACGCTTGGCCATCGGCAGCGGATGGCCCAGTTGCAAGCTTACCTGGCGTCCCAAACCCCAGGTGTGTGGGTGTGCGCCAACTACCTGGATGGCGTGGCGTTGGGAGATTGTGTGCGTCGGGCCGAGGCGCTGGCGCAACAGCTTTTGTTGCAAGCGTTCTGAATCCACATCAAATCCGTTCGCATCGGCGGGACGGGATCCGCAAGCAATGTCCCCACATTCCTACACCACGCTGCTGCTTGTCCCCACCGGCATCGGTGCCCGCATAGGTGGCTTTGCCGGGGATGCCCTGCCCATTGCCCGCGTCTTGGCCGCGGCAGCGGAGCGGGTCATCACTCACCCCAATGTCTTAAACGGGGCCAGTTTGTATTGGCCGATGGGGAATGTGTTCTACGTCGAAGGGTACGGCCTGGATCGATTTTGTGCCGGGGTGTGGAACTTGAGGCCGGTGCGCCAAAACCGCGTCGGGGTAGTGCTGGATGCCGGCATTCCGGAAGATCTGCAACAGCGCCACCTGCACGTGCTGCAGGCTGCCCAGGCCACCTTAGGGCTTAACATCGGCCCCTGGCGCTTGACCGGCCGACCCCTGGGTGTTTCCGTCTGCTCCTCCCCTTCCGGGGCCAGCCAGGGATCCCTGGCCCAGCCTGATGCTCTGTTGGAGACTGCCCAAGAGCTGATCCGCCTGGGAGCAGAGGCCATTGCCGTGGTGGCCCGCTTCCCCGACCAGCTCGACTTCAGCCAGTACCAGCAGGGGAGGGGGGTGGATCCCTTGGCTGGGGCAGAGGCCATCCTCAGCCACCTGGTGGTGCGAGAGCTGGGGATCCCTTGTGCCCACGCCCCCGCCTTCTACCCCGATCCAGACCCTAAGCCGGTTCACCCCCGCGCTGCCGCCGAAGAGGTGGGGTTTACCTTTTTGCCCTCGGTTTTGGTGGGCCTTAGCTACGCTCCCCAATTCGTCAAAACTCCCCAGCCGGGCGACCTGACGGCAGAGCAGGTAGATAGCGTCATCGCCCCGGCCACCGCCTTTGGCGGGCCTGGATTGCTGCACCTGGCCAGCCGTCCCCGCCCGCCGCTGTTTATTGCCGTCGAGGAAAACACCACCGTGATGCAGGTGCACCCCCGCCAGTTGGGGATCCCTTGTGTATCGGTAGCTTCCTATCTGGAGGCCGTTGGTGTGGTGGTGGCCCACCGAGCAGGTGTGGCCTGGTCGTCGCTCCAGCTTTCCCCCTCCACCCCGGAAAAGCTGATCAGCTCCGCACTTGAGCATGACAGGCCCTAAGCCCCATAGCCCGCGGGCAACTTGAGTGTCTCCCGCAGGACAACATCTGCAGTGTTTTGAGAATGGCGCGGCAGCCGGGACGTCAAGTCTATGGACATTTCAAACAGTTATAGTCATTGCAAATAGCAATGAAACGATTCGTTACGTCGTTATTGCTCCGCAACGCTGTCGCGAACGCGCCGCTCTAACTCCCCTCTCCCTCAGGGAGAGGGGCTGGGGGTGAGGGATATCCCTCAGGGAGAGGGGCTGGGGGTGAGGGACAACCGAGAAAGCTACCGCGAGCAGATGGGAGCCGGCAGAGGGTCCCCTTGGTTGAGGCCGGCAAACCACTTGGACAGGGCAGCCGGCAGGCAGAGGCCGGCGTTTCCCTCGATCTGCAACCGCTCCAGCCGGGGCAGTTCCGCCAAAAAGGTCGGCAGTTCTCCCGTGAGTTGGTTGCGTGCCAAGCGCAGATCCCGTAACTGGGTCAGTTGTGCCAGCTCGGGGGGCAGGGATCCGCTGAGGCGATTGTCCGACAAGTAGAGGTTTTCCAGGTTGCGCAGTTGCCCCAGTTGGGGGGGAAGGGGGCCGGAGAGTTGATTGCCATCCAAAAACAGGCCTCTGAGGGAGCTCATCTGGCCCAGTTGGTCGGGAATGGAGCCGCTGAGGCGGTTGTTTTGCAGGATGAGGTTTTCCAGGCGGATCAGCCGGCCCAGTTGGGGGGGAATAGACCCAGAGAGCTGGTTGTGATCCAAAAACAGGCCGCGCAGGTTCTGCAACTGCCCCAGCTCGGGTGGGATGGAGCCGGAAAGTTCGTTGTAATCGAGAAACAGGTTTTCCAACTGGCTCAGTTGCCCCAGCTCGGGCGGGATGGGGCCGGAAAGTTGGTTGAGGCTGAGGGACAAGGCTCGCAACCGGCGAAATCGGCCTATTTCGGGAGGGAGGGATCCCCTCAACCCTTGGCGATCCAATACCAGTTGGACAAGACACTGATCCGAATCAAAAAGAGCCACCTCCTCCACCACCGCGTCCGGGCGGCCCAGAGCTGCCAAGATCTGCCGCAGCAAGATGGGATCCTGACAAAGAGGAGCAGACCAGACCCCCATCCCCCAGCTCAGCCAAACCCAGATTGCCAGTAGACTCAGCGCCCACCCTTTCTGCTGCTGCATCCTCACTCTCCCAAGGACTTTTGCCAGGGTAGCACTCGGGGGCAGAGTTTTTGCCCGGAACCTGTTATGGATTCCGCCCGTTCACGGAGTGGGCCGTAGGCTTTAGAGCGCGAACAGCTACACTGAAAAGCCGATGACCTCTTCTTCTACAAACCCCTATGGCCAGGATCAACGACCACTTCCTCAAGCTCAAGGCCGGCTATCTCTTTCCCGAGATTGCCCGGCGGGTACAGGCCTTTGCTGCCGCCCATCCGGAAGCCCAAATTATCAAGATGGGCATTGGCGATGTCACCGAGCCGCTGCCGGAGGCCTGCCGGACGGCCATGATCCGGGCCGTGGAGGAAATGGGGGAGCGGGCTACCTTCCGCGGCTACGGCCCAGAACAGGGCTACGAGTGGCTGCGCCAAGCCATTGCCCGGCACGATTTTCAGTCTCGCGGCTGCGACATCGACGCTTCTGAGATCTTCATCTCCGACGGCTCCAAGTGCGACTGTGGCAACATCCTGGATATTCTCGGTCACGACAACACCATTGCCATCACGGATCCCGTCTATCCCGTCTATGTGGACACCAACGTGATGGCGGGCCATACGGGGCCGGCCAACGAGCGGGGTGAGTACGAGGGCCTGGTCTATCTGCCGCTGACGGCGGAAAACCACTTCACCGCCAGCCTGCCCCAGCAAAAAGTCGATGTCATCTACCTCTGCTTTCCCAACAACCCCACCGGCGCAGTAGCAACCCGGGAGCATCTGCAGGCCTGGGTGGACTATGCCCGCGCCCACAACTCGCTCATCCTCTTTGATGCCGCCTACGAGGCCTACATTACGGAGCCTGGGATCCCCCACTCCATCTACGAGATCCCGGGGGCAAGGGAATGCGCCATCGAGTTCCGCTCCTTTTCCAAGACAGCCGGCTTTACCGGCACCCGCTGCGCCTTTACAGTGGTGCCCAAGTCGCTACGGGGCCAAGCTGCCGATGGCTCCTGGGTGGATCTCTGGAGCCTGTGGTATCGCCGCCAGTCCACCAAGTTCAACGGCGTGGCCTACATCGTGCAGCGGGGGGCAGAAGCCGTCTATTCTGAGGCAGGGCAGGCCCAGGTGCGGGCTTTGGTGCAGTTTTACCTGGAGAATGCCCGCATCATCCGCGAGCAGTTGGCCAAAGCCGGGATCCAGGCCTACGGCGGCGTCAACGCTCCCTACGTCTGGGTAAAGGCGCCCACTGGGCTGAGCAGTTGGGAGTTTTTCGACAAGCTGCTGCACACCTGCCATGTGGTGGGGACTCCCGGCTCTGGCTTTGGCAGCGCCGGCGAGGGCTACCTGCGCCTGTCGGCTTTTAACAGCCGCGCCAACGTAGAAGAAGCCATGCGCCGCATTGTCAGCGTGTTTGGGAGCTGAGC
>NZ_JANSJB010000026.1:0-13877 GCF_047462355.1 Synechococcus sp. H55.9
TGGTTGCCCGCCTTAGGGTAAAGTCGAGAGGCAAACCGCAGGAAGTGCAGGCCATGATCTTCCCTTCCCTGAAGGAGTTTCTCGCCCTCAGCCAACAGGGCAATTTCATCCCGGTGTACCAGGAATGGGTGGCGGACTTGGAAACGCCTGTCTCTGCCTGGTACCGGGTCTGTGCCGGGCGACCCTACAACTTTTTGTTGGAATCGGTGGAGGGAGGGGAGCAGGTGGCCCGCTACAGCTTCCTCGGCTGCGATCCCCTGTGGGTGCTAGAGGTGCGCGGGGATCAAGCCTTGCAAATCCACCGCGACGGGCATCGAGAGCAGCACCATGGGGATCCCTTTGCCATTTTGGCCCGCTGCCTGCAGCCCTATGAGCCGGTGCACCTGCCGGAGTTGCCCAGCAGCATTGGCGGGCTGTTCGGCTACTGGGGCTATGAGCTGATTCGCTGGATTGAGCCCAAGGTGCCCATCCATCCCCCGCAGCCAGGGGATCCGCCCGACGCCATCCTAATGCAGGTGGACAGCATCCTGATCTTCGACCAGGTGAAGCGCAAGATCTGGGTGGTGGCCTTTGCCGACACGCGCCAGCAGCCGGCGGAGCAGGCCTACGCCCAAGCTTGCCAGCGGGTGGAAACGCTGCTGCAACAGCTCAGCGCTCCCCTGTCGCTATCCCACCTCAGCCTCGACTGGAAGCCCCACCTGCCCGATGCCATTCCCCCCAGCACCCTCAGCCGCGCCGCCTACTGCCAGGCGGTGGAGCAGGCCAAAGCCTACATCCGCGCCGGCGAGATCTTTCAGGTGGTGCTCTCGCAGCGCTTGACCAGCCGCTTTGACGGGGATCCCTTTCGCCTCTACCGCTCCCTGCGGCTGATTAACCCCTCCCCCTACATGGCATTTTTGCAGTTTGGGGATCTGTGCCTGATTGGCTCCAGCCCAGA
Source organism: Synechococcus sp. H55.9 (assembly GCF_047462355.1). Classification (NCBI taxonomy): domain Bacteria; kingdom Bacillati; phylum Cyanobacteriota; class Cyanophyceae; order Synechococcales; family Synechococcaceae; genus Synechococcus; species Synechococcus sp. H55.9. Next base: position 938 of record NZ_JANSJB010000026.1, read on the forward strand.
GGTGATGGTCAAGCTCAGCCGGGTGGGGGAAGAGCGCATCGCCACCGTGCGTCCCATCGCCGGCACCCGCCCCCGCGGCACTACCCCCGCCGAAGACCGCCAGTTGGAGCAAGAGCTCTTGGCGGATCCCAAGGAGCGGGCGGAGCACGTCATGCTGGTGGACTTGGCCCGCAACGACCTGGGAAGGGTCTGCCGCCTGGGATCCGTGCAGGTGGACGACCTGATGCAGATTGAGCGCTACAGCCACGTGATGCACATCGTCAGCAACGTGGTAGGGCAGTTGGATCCCCGCTACAGCGCCTGGGATCTGCTGCGGGCCACCTTTCCTGCCGGCACCGTTACCGGCGCCCCCAAAATTCGCGCCATGCAGATTATCCACGAGCTGGAAGGGTGCCGCCGCGGCCCCTACGCCGGTGCCTACGGCTACTATGACTTCTCCGGCCAACTGAACACCGCCATCACCATCCGCACCCTGCTGGTTCAACGGGGCCAGGTGAGCGTCCAAGCCGGGGCGGGCATCGTGGCCGACTCGGATCCAGAGCGGGAATATCAAGAATGTTTGAACAAGGCGCGGGGCATGCTGATGGCAGTGGCCAGTCTGCAAAAGGGGTAAAGGTTCGTGTTAGCCCAGGTGCGCTTTAGCCATACAGGACAGCAGCCGGATCCGGAGACCGTAGAGCAGGCGTTTCACCTGTTTTCCACCGAGGGCTACCTGGTGCTGCCGGAGATCTTCCCCACGGCGCTCATCGACAAGCTGCACAGCAGCTTTCTGGCCACCTACAGCCGCTACTGCACCCACGAGAACCACACCGACGCCCTGTTGGTGGGCAATCGACGAGTGATGGTGACGGTGCGCCTGGAGGGGCCCTTCAACGATCCCCTGCTCTATGCCCACCCCTTAGTCCTGCCTATTTTGCAGCGAATCTTGGGATCAAGCCTGATCCTGAGCGGTCTGGGGGTGGTAGTTTCTCTGCCGGGATCCGCCGACCAACAGGTTCACCGGGATCTCTCCCACCTCTTCGGCGACGCAATTCTGGATGCCATCATCCCCTGCTATGCCCTCAATCTTCTCATTCCGCTGGTGGATGTCAACGAAGAGAACGGCATAACCCGTCTCTGGCCCGGCAGCCATGCCGTTTTCGAGGCCCACTACACCGAGCTGGCCCGGCAGATGCCCTTTGTCGATCCGCCGCTGGCCAAGGGATCCTGCCTGCTGTTCGATTACCGCTTGATCCACCTAGGCCGGGCCAATCGTTCTACCGCTCCCCGGCCCCTCCTTTACAACACCTACAGCCGACCTTGGTTCCGGGATCCCGTCAACTACACCCGGCAGCCCCCCTTGGTGATCCCGGCAGCCGAGAAAGAGCGGATCCCGGCCCAGCACCAATCCCTATTCGTGGCAGCGCAGATTGTCTAGAGGAAAGTTTTGAGGAACGGGGGAAGATGCCTCAGAATGGGGGTGGGTATCCCCGTTGTTGAAGTTTGATTGCGCACCCCACTATGAGCGAAAGCACCTCTCAAGAGCCATCTTTGGCGCCAGCGGCAGACGCAATGGCCCCTGCTGCCGATCCCAGCGCAGAAACCGCGCCGGCTCCTGAAACCGACCAAGGATCCGCCAGCCGGCGTGTCCGTCAACTTTTGGGCATGAAAGGGGCAGAGGTGGAGTCTCGCTCCGTTTGGCAAGTCCACCTGCAACTGATGAAGCCCGTCACCTGGATCCCACTGGTGTGGGGCCTGATTCCGGGGGCGGCCTCTTCTGGCCACTTTACCTGGACTTGGGAGAACGTGGCCCTCATCCTGGTGGGCATGATCCTGGCCGGCCCCCTGATGACCGGCTACACCCAGACCCTGAACGAGTACTACGACCGCGACATCGACGCCATCAACGAGCCTTACCGCCCCATCCCTTCCGGGGCCATCTCCCTGCAGCGGGTGGTTATCCAGATCTGGGTGCTGCTGATCTTGGGGCTGGGGTTGGCCTATGCCCTGGACTGGTACACCGGCCACGACTTCCCGGTGATCACCTGCATTGCCCTGGCGGGAGCCCTAATTGCCTACATCTACTCGGCGCCGCCCCTGAAACTAAAGCGCAATGGCTGGCTGGGCAACTACGCCCTGGGCGCCAGCTACATTGCTTTGCCCTGGTGGACAGGCCACGCCCTGTTTGGCCAGCTCAACTGGACAGTCTGCATCCTAACTCTAATCTACAGCTTGGCCGGCTTGGGGATTGCCGTGGTCAACGATTTCAAAAGCATCGAGGGAGATAGACAATTTGGACTCGCCTCTTTGCCGGTGATGTTTGGCGCTGTGGGGGCGGCCTGGATCGCGGCGCTGATGATTGATCTATTTCAGTTCGGCATGGCCTCGTTTTTGCTGGGAGCCGGCCTAAAACTCTATGCGGCGATTTTGGTGCTGCTCATTATCCCCCAGATCACCTTCCAAGACATGTACCTGCTGCGGGATCCCCTCAACAACGACGTGAAATACCAGGCCAGCGCTCAGCCTTTTCTGGTGTTGGGGATGTTGGTGGTGGGTCTGGCGCTGGGGCGTTCCGGGCTGTGGTAGTCGAGCCGAAGGCCAAGTGCCCATCCTGGCAAGCGAGGTGACGGCTTCCGCCCTGGGTTATCCTCCCTACCTGGGCCAAGATCAAGTTAGGGATCCCTCCAAGGTAGCCGATGGATCCCAAAGAGTGGAATGGCCCTGGGCCAAAGGAGATGTCCGATGAAACTGTTTTTTCCCCGCCCACTGGGGCTAAGCCTGGCTTTGCTCTTGGGGGCTGTCGCTCCTGTACAAGCTCAGCGGATCGTCATTGATGGCCGCGGGATCGTTGTCGAACCCAGCACCGGTGGCTCGGTTATCCTCAACCCCGACCAGCCGCTCTTGGCTCCGTTCCCGCCCGGGGGAGTTCCTTTTTCCATCGATGCCGAGGGCCAAGTGGTCTCTGCCCCTGGCTACCGCTGCAGCGCCGCCACTGCTGCCGACAACTCCCCCATCATCTGCCGCTCCCAGTTCAATTCCAACGACGTGGTGGTCTACGAGCGGGATGGCCGCTCCAACACCTTCTTCGTCAATACCGACAACACCGGGATCCGGCCCAGCGGCAGCGGCCTGCGGATTCTGCCCAACTCCGAGCCGGTGCAGCCTTCCGGCAGCGGCCTGCGCATCATCCTCAACTAAAGAGGGGAAGCGGCTCTTGTCTAGGCGGATCCCGCCCGTCTTGCTTCTAGTTCCTGCAGGATCTGCCGGTGGCGCTGCCGGGTGATGGGGTAGAGCCACACCAGCAGGATGCCGCCGATTAAAACCACCGCCGGCAAGGGGCCAATGGCAAGGCGGATGGCCAACAGGGCCGATTCCGGCTGGGTGGGCGGCGGCCCCCCGGCCACCGAAGGGATAAAGCCAGACCACTCCAGAACTTGCCCTAGGAAAAACAGCCCCAGTCCTAGGCCTACCTTTTGCAGGAACACCATCAAGGCGTAGAAGATCCCTTCCCGCCGCTCCCCAGTTTGCAGCTCATCCAGGTCGATGACATCCGGCAACATCGACCAGGGGCCGAGATAGGCCGTGGCCGAAACCCCCACCCCCGCCAACAGCGCCAGGGCAATCATGAGCCGCTCCTGGCCGGGCTGTAGGAAAAACAGGCCGGCTTGGGAGATCAGCCAAAACCCCGCCCCAATCAGGTACATGGCGCGCTTGCCCAGGTGGGCGCTCAGTCGCGTCCAGGCAAACAGGGTCAGCACCGCAACGCTCTGAACCGCCAACACCACTAGCGAGATCCACACCTCCGGCAACTGCATCCAGAAAACGATGAAATAGGGAATGATCGTGGCCGTAAACTGAAACGCCAGCCAAGAACACAGGTAGATGCCGCTGACAAATAGATAGGGGCGGTTGCTGAAGGCCACCCGCAGTTGCTGCAGTAGGGGCAGCGGATCCCGCCAGGATTGATACCGTTCTCGCACCCCCCAAAAGCAGAGCAGCAGGGGCAGAGCCGAGATCCCCCCAAAACAAGCTCCCGCCAGCAGATGGCCGGCAGCCCGATCCGGCAGCAGGTTAACCAAAAGCGGAAAGCTGACTACCGCAACCATGCTGCCTCCCACCGAGAAGACAAAGCGGAACTGGTTGAGCTGGGTGCGCTCGTCGTAGTCTTGGGTCAGCTCCGCCGTCAGAGAGGCATAGGGAATGTTGGCGGCAGAGTAGAAGGTGTTAAACAGCAGCGACACCGCCAGGTAATAGGCAAACAAAAGCCCAGTTCGACCGGGAAAAGGGATCCACCACTGCGCCGCAAAGGTCAGGGCAAAGGGAAGAGCCGAAAACAGCAGCCAGGGGCGGCGACGACCCCAACGGCTGCGGGTGCGGTCGCTGAGGATGCCGATGAGGGGATCGTTGAGGGCATCCCAAAAGCGGGTGATGGCGTAGATGCTGCCGGCCAGGCCCGCCGCCATGCCGACGGTATTGGTGAGAAAGGGCAGCAGGAAAAAGATGAGGATATTGGCCGTTATGCCCGTGCCCAGATCCCCCACCCCATAGGCCAGCTTCGTCCACAGGCTGAGTCGTTGTCCGGTCATCATGCCCCCCCAGGATCCCAGTGTACGGAGTAGGTGGCGATCTTTGGGGATCCCTGCAAAGAATGGCCTCTCCCGACCCGCTGAGGGGGTGCTTTGAGGTAAAAATGGATATTTCGGATACCTGCGGAGATGACCATTGGCTGCTGGTGCAAAAGGTCGGGGCGGAGAGGGTGTCCAGTGCAAAAGGTGCGTCTCTTGGTTGGGCGGTAGCTCTGAGGCTAGGCTATTTCCATCTCAGGGAAGCAAATCGATGCCTTGCCCCAGAATTCACAAGCTGTGCGTGGAGGAAGGTTGAGGTGAACCGGAGACTGACCTGCTATTTCCCTGTGTTGCTATTGACCCTATCTCTGGGGGGATCCCCTGTCTGGGCGGGAGAGTACTTCACCGAGGAAGTGACCAGTCCCAGCCTGGAGATCATCCACGGCTGGCGACAGGAGGTGTACGGCATTGGCGTCACCATCACCAACACCAGCCTGGGATCCTTCCGCGTGCCCCTGGAGATCGATATGGAGGATCGGGCTAGCTGTGAGCGGGCCGACTTGGTGCTGACGAACAATCGCATTATGCCGATGGGATCCTTTCAAGACTGCATTCTCAACATCTTTCCCTACCTGGATAAGTTCATCAACCAAGAGGTCGCCAGCATTCGAGTCACCCTCAAAGGGCCGGCCCCCCTGCTGGAAATTCCGGTAGAGGAGTCGGATCGGCTGATTTTGGCCCAGGTAGCCAACCAATCGCGGGAAGCCTTTGTTTTTTTCCAGCAAGAGTTGGCCCGCGTTTTGGAGCTCCTCAAGCAGAACGAGACGGCCCCACCGATGGCCAGCCCAACGCCGACCGCCGCCACATCTGCGCCCAACCCGGGAGATTTCGTGATCGTGGGATCCATTCGAGAAGAACGGGTAGGGGCCGGCAGCCGCCTGAGCGTGGAGGCGATCAACCGCAGCACCCGCACCGTTCTCAACGCCCGCGCTCGTTTCACCTTCTATCAGGGAGAAGCAGTCATCGATACGCGGGTGGCTGCGTTTGAGCCCAGCGATGTGCCCGCCGGACAACGGGCCTCTGCCAGTGTGCTGAAAACGGAAGCCAATTGGGATCGCGTTACCGTCACCTTCCAGTGGCAGTAGGGATCCTCAGGGAGCTAAAGCGTTGCCGCGGATCAGGCTGCCCAGGGTTTTGACCGTGATCTTGAACTGCACCCAAGGGTTCATGGGCACCACCGTCTTGTAGAGGTAGCTGTCAAAGGTTAGCCGCTGCACATCCCGGTCGGCGCACATCTCCACAAAGGCTTCGCGAGTGGCGTTGGAACGGTAGAACACCCGTTGTAGAATATCCAAAACCTTGTAGGTCAGGCCGTATTGGCGATCCCAGCGCTTGAGATACAGCTTGAGCTCCTCCTCGCTGGGGACGCGCTTCCCGCCGTTGGAGGTCTCGACGATGGTCTCGGCACACATGCGGCCCGACTTGGCGGCAAAATAGATCCCTTCGCCGCTGGATTTGGTTACATAGCCTGCCGCATCTCCCACCAAAGCCGCACGGCCCACCACGCGGCGCGGACGCGGATGCTCCGGGATCGGATGGGCCTCTACCTTAATCACCTGCCCCCCCCGAATCCGCTCGGCAGCGCGGGCACGGATCCCAGCTTGCAACTTTTGGATGTTGGCCTGGTTGGCCTTCATGGTGCCGGTGCCTACGGCTACATGGTTGGACTTGGGGAAGACCCAGGCATAGAAGTCTGGAGAAACATCGTCCCCCACGTACATCTCTGCCCGCTCTTCGTAGTAGGCCATTTTGTCGTCCGGGAGCCGAATCCGCTCCTGAAAGGCCAGGGCATAGTTGTAGTCGCCAGCACCAATGGCTTCCGCCACCTTGGAGTGGAACCCATCCGCCCCGATCACCACATCCACCGCCAAAGAACGCGGTCTCCCTTGCCTCGAGCCGTCGGAGAAATCGTTGTAGTGGAGGATGTAGGGATCCCGGTTATTTTGGGGAATTTCCAGATGCATCACTTTGCCGTTGATCAGCTCCGCCCCTTTTTGATGGGCACGGTTGCGCAAGAAGGCATCCAAGATCTCGCGGCGGCACATGCCGATGTATTCGTTTTCGTTGTCGAGGACGATATCCACCTCATAGTTGGAAGGGGAGATCATCTTCATCTTGCGCACTTTGCGGTCAATGATCTCCTCAGGGAGGTTGAATTCGGAGACCATACAGAGGGGAATGGCCCCCCCGCAGGGCTTGGCGTTGTCCAGCTTCCGCTCCAACAAAAAGGTTTCAATTCCGGCTTGGGCCAAAACTTCGGCGGCAGAGGCTCCGGCTGGGCCACCTCCCACAACAGCAACTCTCAGGCTCAAGGCGCTCTCCTCGATGCAAATGCGACTGGCTCATCAGACAGCAGGCATCCTACCACAGCTCCTCAGCAGCGTTGCAAACCTTGACAAAGTATTGCGGGCCGGCACAAGACTTCTCAACTGTCCACCCGATAGATGCCAAAGCCTGCCACGGGCCGTGGCTCTACAGAAGGCCCCGTCGCATTTGATCCCAGAGATTGAGATAGGACTCGGCCTCGGCTGAGCTCAAGGGGCGCCAGATCTCTGCGCGTTGCCAAGTGGAGATTTGAAAGTCGGCTCGGCATTGCAGGCGGGGGGCCAGTTGCGCCAAATCCAGCGGCACAACCGAAGCGATCCCGCTCAGATTCACCAGGCGAGGGGCAAACTCAGGATTCAAGACAAAGTCAATCCAGTTGGCCAGCAGGGATCCAGCATCTGTCTGGGTTGATTCTGGGTCGGCAGGGTTTTTGAGGTGAGGTCGCACCCAGACATCCCACCAGATGGCGGAGCCAGACGCCGGGATCACCACTTCCAGCTCCGGGTAGTTGGCTTGGGTGGCATAGAGATCCTGCGACCAGCCCACGGCCACCCAGCTATCGGCCAGGCGCAAGATGGGCAGGTAGTCGGCGGAAGTATAGGCCAAAACCTGGCGGTGCAGGGATCCCAGCTCTTGCCGGAGTTCGACATCCTCAGGGTCGAGGGGATCGTTGTAGGAGCGGCCCATCTTTTTGAGGACAAGCCCGATCACCTCCCGCGGGTGATCCGGCAGGGTGATCTTGCCGGTCAGCTCAGGCCGCCACAGATCTTCCCAGTCCCGAATCGGCTTGCCCACCCGATCGCGGCGGTAGGCGATGGCCGTTACCCCCCAGCGCCAAGGCACACCCCAGATCTGTCCTTCCCGGCGCGCAGCGGCTTGCCAGCGGGGATCCAAATTGGACCATCGTTCCCCCAAAAGCTCAGGCGGCAAGGGATCCAGCCATCCGGCAGCCACGGCCCGATCCAAAGCGTCGGCCCCCAACAGGCTTAGAGCTGCCACCGGCCGCCGAACCCGCCAGGCCGAACCAGGCGGCTGGACGCTCTGCCGCAGATAGGCCAGCAGTTGGGCCCGCTCATCCACCAGTTGCAGCCGAAAGCGGGCCTGAGTGCGGCGGCGAAACTCGTTCACCAGGCTGGCGGGGATCCCTTGCTTGAGCGCCACAATCAGAGGCAGGTGCCCACCACACCCTGTCACCATCAGCCCCAGCAGGATCCCCTGCAGCAGCTCACGTCGGCTCAGTCTCACGACAATAGCGCTCCACCAGAATCAGAGCCACCAGATCATCGTACGCCTTGGCCGGCATCCGCATCCCCTTGGGCAACAGTCGCTCCCATCCTCGCGGCGGGTAAAAATCCCAGTAGCGCCGCCGGGCCTCTTCCGAGCTGTGGCGCTCGTCCACCAGGACGATCTGCGGCGGGGGGATGAGTGATTCCAGCTGGTGTTTCCAGGCCTGGGCCGTCGTCTGGTTGCCCAGGATCACCCGCTCCGCTCCAAACTGCTGCCAGAGGCTCTGCAACCTGGCCGGCGCCTCCCCTGCCAAGACCACTTCCCGATGCAAGACCTGCCACACCGGCCGGACTTGCACAACGGCAAGGCCACATTTGTCCCGCCCCGGGTCAAAACCGATCAGCACCCGCCCCTCTTCCAGCCTTACCGGACGGAGTGAGTCCATCATCCCTCAGGGGGCCCCGCTTGTGAAACTCCAGAAGAGCTGGGCTGGTCGGCCATCAGAAAACTCACCCGCAACGGCCCCGCCGTGTAAATGTCTGTGTCGGCAACCAGCTTTACATCCATAGGGGTGGTGCTTTGACGGAGGCGCTGCACCACTTCCAAAAACTTCACCTGCGAGAATTCCCCAACGGTGCCGGTGATGGGATCGGAGAGGAGCCCCTCCTCTTGCGAGCGCTGATTGGCCTGGTTCAGCAGTCGCAGCAGTTGCTGCTGGATTTGATTTTCGCTCAAACCCGGCTGGATCACCCCCTGGGCCAGCACGGATCCCTTGGCGAAAATCCGCTGGTTGGGGTAGATCTGTACCAGCACAGGCACAGGCTCGCCCTTGAGCCGATTGGAGAGCGAGAGAATGCGCACCGCCCAGCTACCGGGTTCTTGTAGCTTTTCCAAGGCTTGATCGGCATCCTCGCGGCGGATCAAGATCGCGTTTTCCAGAGGGGGCATGGGCTGGGATCCGAGGGCGAGGGCCCGTCGCTCGGCCTGAGCCAACAGTCGCTCAAACTGTTGCCGGATCACCTCCGGTTTGGCCCCTTCCGGCGACTCGACAACCCCCGTCGCCAAGACTTCTCCGGCCAGGATGGCCAACTCTCCCCGCCGCAACCGCACCGCCAACTGGTTGAGCTGCTCGATCTCCTGCTCAAGCTGTTTTTTTTGGCTCTCCAGTTGGGCCAGAGCTGCCTGGGCCGTATCCAACGAGCGCTCTAACTGATCCCGATCCAGTTGCAGGGCTTGTTTTTGCGACTGCAGCGTGGCAATGACCTGCCGGGCCGACTCCACCTCTGCCTTCACCGCCTCCAACTCGGCCTGGGCTCGAGCCAGGCTGGGCTGCACCTGGGCCAGTTGCTCATTGGCTGCCGCCAGCTTGGCCTCTGCCTCTTGCCGCTCCTGCAGCGCCAAGGTCAGTTGATCCCGGACTTCGCTCAGGCGGGTCTGGGCTGCCGATTGCTGGCTGCGAAACTGGTCGAGATCCAGCTTGAGGCGGTCTCGCTCAACCCTGAGAGCGGCATTTTCGGCTTCCAGCAGGGCCTTTTGGTGGTTGAGGGCCCGCAGCTCCTGCTCCGCCTGGGCAATTTGGTTGGTGTAGCTGAACAGGGCCTCCGACAGGGAGCGGTTGAGGAGCAGCAGTGTGCCCAAGGTCAGCGCCGAGATGCTCACCCCGGTAATCACGGCTACCAAAACGGCCGTGTGGCGGGGGCGCAGGTTAAACCAGGTGAGGCGCTTTTTGCCAATCCGATAGCCGACCCGATCCCCAACCACGGCAATCAGGCCACTGACAAACAACATGTAGAGGATCAGCAGTACGCCTTGCATAGCCTGGGATCCCTGCCATGGAAATCTTAGCAAGGTTGCCCTGAGAACTTTGCAGGTGATTGCGGAGCTGGGAGTAGGATTTCGACGTCTGATGCCAGGGGCTCTAATCAGCGTAGAGGAGCCGCTCCACCGCCGCCACAATATCTGCCGGCTGCACGATCGTGGCTGCCTCCAGCGTGCCGTTGTAGGGGGTGGGAATGTCCTGGGAGGCCAACCGCACCACCGGCGCGTCCAGCTCGTCAAACAATTCTTCCATGATGCGGGCGGTCAGCTCCGCCCCAATGCCGCCTGTTTTCATGTCTTCTTCAACGATGACCACCCGGTGGGTTTTGCGCACCGAAGCAGCAATGGTCTCCATATCCAGAGGTTTGAGGGAAATCAAATCGATCACCTCGGGATCGATCTCCTGTAACACCAAAGTATCCACAGCCTTGAGCACGTGGTGGCGCATGCGCGAGTAGGTGAGCAGGGTAACGTCCGACCCGGATCGGACAATTTCGGCTTTATCCAGAGGCAAAAGATACTCTTCCTCCGGCAGATCTTCTTTTAAGTTGTACAGGAGCACATGCTCGAAAAAGAGAACGGGGTTGTCGTCGCGGATGGCCGACTTGAGCAAACCCTTGGCATTGTAAGGGGTTGAACAGGCCACGATCTTGAGGCCGGGCACCGCTTGAAAGTAAGCCTCCAGCCGCTGCGAGTGCTCGGCTCCCAACTGGCGGCCCACCCCGCCCGGCCCGCGGATGACCAGTGGGATCTTAAAGTTGCCGCCGGAAGTGTAGCGCAGCATGCCGGCGTTGTTGGCGATTTGGTTGAAGGCCAGGAGCAAAAAACCCATGTTCATCCCTTCCACCACCGGGCGCAAGCCGGTCATGGCTGCCCCGATGGCCAGGCCGGTGAAGCTGTTCTCGCAAATGGGGGTATCCAGCAGGCGCATCTCCCCATACTTGCGATACAGGTCTTTGGTGACTTTGTAGGAGCCGCCGTAATGGCCGACATCCTCTCCCAGCACGAATACATTGGAATCGCGGGCCATTTCTTCGTCGAGGGCGGCACGCAAGGCGTTGTAAAGAAAGGTCTCAGCCATAGGGGTCAAGTGAAGGGCTAAACTCCCATTAAACCATTTTGCCGGCAGGGATCCGCCCACAGATAGGCTCATTGCAAACCCGATTGAGACACTTCCGCGACTCCTTTGTCCAGGGGAGGAGTTAGGGATCCACGTGATGCTTTTTCACATTTTTTCCACAACCGCAAGGGCACTTTATAGTGGAGGATCCCGTCTCCATCCCGCAAAGGATTGTAACCGCCATGTCTCACTTCACCACTCTGCAAGTGCAAATCAAGGACGCCGAGCTCTTGGAAGAGACCCTAAAGGAACTGGGCTACGCCGTGCAGCGGGATGCCAGCTTGCGCGGCTACCTGTGGAATCGCACCCGCGCCGACTTGGTGATCCGTCAGCAAAATGGCTTCGACATCGGCTTTCGCCGCAACGGGGATCACTACGAGCTGGTGACCGATCTGTGGGGAGCAGGTATCGATCCCCAGACCTTCTTGGAGCCGATTTTGCAGCGCTACGCCCACAAAAGCTTGCTGCGCTCGGCCCGGGAACAGGGCTATGCCATTGAGGCCGAAGAAGTGTTGGAGGATGGCACCATCCGCGTCGTGGTGGGACGTTGGGTATAGCCGGGCCCATGATCGGCAACTCCCAGCTCTCCGGTGGCACCCGGCCACGACTTTGGGATCTGGTGTTGGGGGGTCAAACGGCGACCGCCCCGGCCCAGGCTTTGGTGTTGGGAGGCATCGAGGGGGCGCGGCGGCGCCTTGCCCACAGCGACGAAGCGGTGCGCCTGGCTACGTTGCCCCAGTTGCTGGAGTACGGATCGGCGGGCCTGGCCGAGCTGATTGCGGCCCTGGCCGGCAACAGCTCTTGGGCGGTGCGCCTGGCGGCTTGGCGCTTGTTGTCGCAGCTAGGGCAGCCGGAGGCGGAGCGGGCCTGTCGCGCCTACAGCCCCTTTCGCCCGGTGGGGGGAGCGCAAGGGGTGATCGTGGCCTATCGGCGCGGCGAGCGGGACTTCACCTACGCCGACTTGGAGGGAGTGGATCTGCAAGAGGCGCGGCTGGGGGGTGCTAACTTCCACGAAGCCAATTTGAGAAAGGCCAACCTGCGCTTTTGCAACTTCAACGGCGCCCAACTGCAGCAAGCGGATCTGCGCCAGGCCAATTTGCAAGGGGCCAAGCTGAGCGGAGCCGACTTACAGGGGGCCGATCTGGAGGGAGCCGACTTGAGAGGGGCCAAAGTCAGCGGCACCAGCCTGCGGGGATCCCGGCTTTCCCAAGAGACCCACCTGGAGGAGCGGCTGCGCCACATTTGGCAGTTGCAGAACTGGGGAGGAGAGGGGCAGGATCTCTGTGGCCAAGACCTGAGCAAGGCCGACTTGAGGGGGCTGGTGCTGCGCCAGATCCGGCTGCGGGGGGCCGACCTCAGCCGCGTGGATCTGCGCGGATCCAACCTAGAGGGAGCAGACTTGCGGGGGGCCAACCTGCAGCGGGCGGATCTGCGGGGGGCCAACTTGCAAAATGCCGACCTGGAAGGAGCCGATCTCAGCGGCGCCGAGCTGCGCCAGGCCCAGTTCCAGGGGGCCAACCTACGCCGGGCCGATGTCAGCCGCGCCAACCTCGCCCAGGCCAACCTGGAAGGCGCCCAGATCGAGGGCCTCAAGCACAGCGGATCCCGGATTGCCGGCCTGATCTTCCCCGACGGCACCCCCCTCAAGCCCTGGTGGTGGTAACAAGATACCTGCCGCTTGAGCAAGACTAACCCAACGCCGGATGATGCCAACTTTTGCTCAACGCTTCCTCGCTGCTGGGTAATCTCCATGGCCTTATTCAACAATAGGTTTGTCACATCGATCCCTAACTCCCCTCTCCCTCAGGGAGAGGGGTTGGGGGTGAGGGGTGTCCCTCAGGGAGAG
>NZ_JANSJB010000026.1:13977-23500 GCF_047462355.1 Synechococcus sp. H55.9
AGATCCCCAAGCCTACGCCCCAACCTGGCTCACCATGGGAGTAGAGATACCTAGGGGGTACGGCTATGGTTTTGGCAGAACAGCTCTCGACAAAACCGCTGACCGACGACGAACTGCGCAAAATGGACGCCTACTGGCGGGCCGCCAACTACCTGTCGGTGGGGCAGATTTACCTGATGGACAACCCGCTGCTGCGGGAACCCCTCAAGCTGGAGCATGTGAAGCCGCGCCTGCTGGGGCACTGGGGCACCACACCGGGGCTGAATTTTATCTACGTGCATCTCAACCGCATCATCAAGCGGGAAAACCTCAACATCCTCTACATCACCGGCCCCGGCCATGGCGGCCCCGCTCTGGTGGCCAACACGTACCTGGAGGGCACCTACAGCGAGGTGTACCCCAACATCAGCCAAGACGCCGAGGGCATGCGCAAGCTCTTCAAGCAGTTCTCCTTCCCCGGCGGCGTACCCAGCCACGTGGCCCCGGAAACCCCCGGCTCCATCCATGAGGGGGGAGAGCTGGGCTATGCTCTAGCCCACGCCTTTGGGGCGGCCTTCGACAACCCCGATCTGTTGGTGGCCTGTGTAGTCGGGGATGGAGAAGCCGAGACCGGCCCTCTGGCTGCCTCTTGGCACTCCAACAAGTTCCTCAACCCCATCCACGACGGGGCGGTGCTGCCGATTCTGCACCTCAACGGCTACAAGATCGCCAACCCGACGATCCTGGCCCGCCTCAGCCGTGAAGAGCTGCAAAGCCTGTTTGTGGGCTATGGCTACAAGCCCTACTTTGTCGAAGGCTCCGAGCCAGCCCAGATGCACCAGTTGATGGCCGCCACTTTGGACACGGTGATCCACGAGATTCAAGAAATCCAGCACCACGCCCGCAGCAAAGGGGATCCTACCCGTCCGCAGTGGCCGATGATCATCCTGCGCACCCCCAAAGGCTGGACGGGCCCCAAAGAGGTGGACGGCAAAAAAGTAGAGGATTTCTGGCGCTCCCACCAGGTGCCACTGGCGGATCTGGCCAAGAACCCGGAGCACCTCAAGCTCCTGGAAGAGTGGATGCGCAGCTACAAGCCAGAAGAGCTCTTCGACGAAAACGGCCGTTTGCGGCCCGAGCTGCAAGAGCTGGCCCCCAAAGGGGAAAAACGCATGGGTGCCCTGCCCCACGCCAACGGCGGCCTGCTGACGCGGGAGCTGAAAATGCCGGACTTCCGCCGCTACGCCGTAGACGTCCCGCGCCCTGGCACCACGGAGGCCGAGGCCACGAAGGTGCTGGGACAGTTTTTGCGAGATGTAATGAAGCTCAACCCCCACAACTTCCGCCTCTTTGGCCCCGACGAAACTGCATCCAACCGTCTGAACGCCGTGTTTGAGGCCAGCGACCGCACCTGGGTGGCCCCTATCTACGACTACGACGAGCACCTCTCCCCCGATGGGCGGGTGATGGAGATCTTGAGCGAGCACGTCTGTCAGGGCTGGCTGGAGGGCTACCTGTTGACAGGCCGCCACGGCTTCTTCTCCTGCTACGAAGCCTTCATCCACCTGGTGGACTCCATGTTCAACCAGCACGCCAAGTGGCTGAAAACCACCCGACACATCCCTTGGCGGCGGCCCATTCCCTCCCTCAACTACCTGCTCACCTCCCACGTGTGGCGGCAGGATCACAACGGCTTCAGCCACCAGGATCCCGGCTTTTTGGATCACGTGGTCAACAAAAAAGCCGAAATCATCCGCGTCTATCTGCCCCCGGATGCCAACACCCTGCTCTCGGTGGCCGACCACTGCCTGCGCAGCCGCCACTACGTCAACGTGATCGTGGCAGGGAAACAGCCGGCCCTGCAGTATCTGGACATGGATGCCGCCATCAAGCACTGCACCCAGGGCCTGGGGATCTGGGAGTGGGCCAGCAACGACCAGGGCTCCGAGCCGGATGTGGTGATGGCCTGCTGCGGCGATGTGCCGACGATGGAAACCCTAGCGGCGGCGGACTTTTTGCGGCAGCACCTGCCGGACATCAAGATCCGGGTGGTGAACGTGGTGAACCTGATGAAGTTGCAGCCGCCCAGCGAACACCCCCACGGCCTCAGCGATGTGGATTACGTCAGTATCTTCACGCCCGATAAGCCCATCGTGTTTGCCTTCCACGGCTACCCCTGGCTGATCCACCGCCTCACCTACCGCCGTCCCAACCACCACAACCTGCACGTGCGCGGCTACAAGGAGGAAGGCACCACCACCACCCCCTTCGACATGTGCGTCCTCAACGAGGTGGATCGCTTCAGCTTGGCGGATGACGTGTTAGATCGGGTGGAGCGCTTCAAATACGAGCGGGCCCACATCAAGCAGATCATTCAGGATAAGCTCGTCGAGCACAAGCAGTACATCCGCGAACATGGGGAGGATCTGCCGGAGGTGCGCAACTGGAAGTGGCCCTACTAGGCGCCCACCGGCCCTTCACCTCTGAGCTTCCGGCAGGATAGAGTTTTCTTGGGCTCCCCTGCCGGAGTTTTTTGAGCGGTTGTGGCGTGTTGGAGGTTGAAGGTGTGAGGGGTTCAGAAAGGACGGATGCGGATACGCTTCCCGATCTGGAAGAGGCGGACTGGGGTGGGATGGCGCTCTCCCTGACTCTGGGCTTGGCCCTCTCGGCCCTGGTGATCGGGATCCGGCCCCAGGTGATCGTCCCCTTTGGATTGAGCGTGTTGGCTTCGGCCTTGCTGGGATCCCTGCTCCTCCCTGCCTTGCGGCGCTGGAAGGCAGGGCAGGTCATCCGCCAAGAGGGGCCCCCGTCCCACCATAAGAAAGCAGGCACGCCGACGATGGGTGGGATCAGCTTTTTGCCTGTGGGGCTGCTGGTGGCCGGGAGCTGGAGCGGCTGGGATCCCCAGTGGCTGGCGGTGGCGCTGCTGACTCTGGCCTATGGCTTGGTCGGCTGGCTGGACGATTGGCTGGTTATCCGGCAGCGCTCCAACAAGGGGTTGTCCCCCAAAGCGAAGCTTTTGCTCCAGGTGGGGATCGGGCTGGTTTTTTGCGGCTACCTGGCCTGGCAAGGGATCCCTACCGTTCTAACCCTGCCGGGAATAGGCACCCTCTCCCTAGGCTGGCTGTTCTGGCCGCTGGCTTTGTTTGTGTTGGTGGGAACCAACAACGCCGTCAACCTCGCCGACGGCATGGACGGCTTGGCGGCAGGGGTGGTGGCCCTTGTCCTGGCGGGGCTTGGGTTGACAGCAGCGGATTCGGAGTTGGCAGGGCTGGCCTTTGCTCTCAGCGGCGCCTGTCTGGGCTTTCTGGTGCACAACCACCACCGGGCGCGGCTATTTATGGGCGATACCGGCTCCCTGGGCTTGGGGGGCGCTCTGGCAGGGCTGGCGCTGTTGGGGGATCAGCTCTGGGCCCTGGCCTGGATGGGCGCAGTGCTGGTGGCAGAAGCCCTGTCGGTGATCCTGCAGGTGGGCTACTTCCAGTACACCAAACGCAAAACCGGACAAGGCAAACGGCTGCTGCGCATGTCGCCCTTGCACCACCATCTGGAGCTGGGCGGCTGGTCAGAGGTGCAGGTGGTGGGATGCCTCTACGGCATCACGGCGGTGCTGGTGGGTCTGGGCTGGTGGCACTGGGCAATGTAAGTTGGCGAGCTTGGGTCTGCTCAGGGAAGGGATCCAGCCGCGATCCCTTCTGTTGTGAGAAAAACGCAAAGATTACTGACCGATGTTTGTTGCCTGTCAAATTTCTAACTGAATCTTTTACATTCACCGCCGCAGATCGGGGATCGCTGTAACGTATGAATATGAATTTAAGTTAACAGCTCGTCCCCCTGTAACCCAAGTTGGGGGGAGCTTAAGGAGTGTGATCTTATGATGCCGAGTGGCTCCAAGAATTCCGACAGGCCAGCGGCACAGTCAGGCTATGGAGACTCGCCGACCCAGATAGCTCCCTTCTCGGCGGGGGCTGGCGATCGGGCCTCGGCGCGGCCAAGGGCAACTGCTCCCTACGTGGTGTTACACGGCCATTTCTATCAGCCGCCGCGGGAGGATCCCTGGCTTAACCGCATTCAGCGTCAGCCCAGCGCCAGCCCCTTTCACGACTGGAACGAGCGCATTCTGGCGGAGTGTTATCGGCCCAATGCCTTTGCCCGCGTTCTGGATGACCAGGGACGGGTGGTGCGCATTGTCAATAACTATGAATTCCTGAGCTTTAACTTCGGCCCCACCCTCCTCTCTTGGCTGGAGGAGCACGACGTTGAGGTTTACCAGCGCATTTTGGCCGGCGACCGTCTCAGCGCCGAGCGGCTGGAGGGGCATGGCAATGCCATCGCCCAAGTCTACAACCACGTCATCCTGCCGCTGGCCAACGAGCGCGACAAGTACACCCAGATTCGCTGGGGGATTGCCGATTTCCAACACCGTTTTGGGCGCCATCCTCAAGGTATGTGGCTGGCGGAAACCGCCATCGACGCGGCGACGGTTACAGCCTTGGTCGACTGTGGGATCCGCTTCGTCATTTTGGCCCCCAGCCAGGCGCAGCGCGTTCGCCCTTTGGGGCAAACGGAATGGATGGATGTCAGCCAGAACCAGATCGATCCCCGGCGGCCCTACCGCTGCTTTACCCCCGACCGAGAGGGGTACTTGGATATTTTCTTTTTCGACGGCCCCATTTCCCGTGACTTGGGCTTTGGGGATATCGTTTACAGCACCCAGTCGCTGGCGGAGCGGATCCGTTCCGCTCTGCGGCCGGACACCGAGGGGGAAGCCTATCTGGTCAACTGTGCCACCGATGGCGAGACTTTTGGCCACCACAAGCGCGGAGTGGAGCGCACGCTGGCCTATGCCTTTTGCGAGGAATTTCCTCGCCGGGGCTGGCAGGTGGGCAACTACAGCCATTTTCTCAGCCAACATCCCCCCACTTGGGAGGTGCAACTGAAACCGGTCACCGCCTGGAGCTGCGCCCACGGGGTAGGACGTTGGTCGCGCGACTGTGGCTGTGGAGCGGTGGGTGGGTGGCACCAACGCTGGCGGCAACCGTTGCGGGAGGCCCTCAACTGGCTGCGGGATCAGCTTGCCGAGATCTACGAGACGGAAGCCAGAGCCTACCTGCGGGATCCCTGGCTGGCGCGGGATCACTACATTGAGGTGATCTTGGATCGGGAGCGCTGCGATTCGTTTTTGCGGGAGCATCAGAGCCACCGCCTCAGGGCTGAAGATCAGGTGCAGGTGCTGCGCCTGTTGGAGATGCAGCGCTACAGCCAGTTGATGTTTACCAGTTGTGGCTGGTTTTTTGAGGAGCTATCCCGTCCTGAAGGGGTGCAGATCCTGCGCTATGCGGCACGGGCTATCCAGTTGGCGGCAGCCGTGACGGATGTGAGCCTAGAAGAGGAGTTCCTCAACCGCCTGAGCAAGGCTCCCAGCAACCTCGACCTCTACAAAGACGGCAAGGGGGTCTACTGCGCCTTGGTGCGTCCCACCCTGGTCAGCCCACAGCGGCTGGTGGCCCAGCACGCCATGCTGTCTCTCTTTAACGGCATCCCCCGCTCCCAAGGGTATGGGTTGGATCCAGTGGATCAGGAGCGCCTGACGATAGGGGGATCCACACTGGCCATCGGGCGGGTGAAGCTTACCTTTCCCAGCACCCGCGAAGAGCACGATCTGATCTACGCCATGCTCCACATCGGCGGCTGGGACTTTCAATGTGGCGTTAGGCCGTTTGCCGGGCGGCGCAGCTATGAACAGTTGAAAACCCGCTTGCTGGCCGGATCCCCCAGTCGGGTGGAGATGATCCTGGCTCTGCAAGATCTGTTTGGGCCGGAAACCTTTGACCTCAACGCCCTGAACGACGAAGACCGGCAGCAGATGATGCGCTGGCTTACCCAAGATACCCTAGACCGCCTGGCCCAACTCTATCGCCAAACCTACCTCGACAATTACGGGATCCTGATGGCTTTTCGTGCCGATGGCCTGCCGATCCCGGAAGAATTGTTGGCCGCAGCTCAGATCACCCTCAACCAGCGCCTGTTGAACAGTTTGCGGGCGATGGAAATAGAAGAGGGCAAGCGGGATCACCTGATGGAGTTGCGGGCGATCGCCCGTGAGGCGGAGCAGTTGGGGTGTCAGTTGCGGCGGGAAGAAGCAGCCCGTGTTCTGGATCGGCTCTTGCAGCGGGGGATGTGGCAGCTTGCCCACGCTTTTGAGCTGGAGACTGTTGGCGAACACCTCCACAACCTGGAAGAGTGGTTGCAATTGGCCGCGGATCTGCGCCTGCCCATTAATCTGGATCGTCTCCAAGAGCTCTACCTGGCGACCCTGGAACGTCAGGTCGGCCCCCGCTGCCCGGCTTGGCCCCCAGAAGAGTGCCGCGACATTTCCGCCGAAAATCTGCACCGCCTCTTACAGGTTGGGCAACGGATTCGGGTCAACGTCAACGCTTGGCTGCGGCACCTACAACCCCAAGAGTTCAGAGCCAAGTGAGTTGCACAGCGGCCTTGCCTGTTTTGTTGGCGAGCGCAGCCAGCCGGGCCAATCCCAAAAAAGAGGGATCCCGACGAGCAACTTGACCTGCAGGTGACCTCCTACAATAGAAGGCTGACTCTGCCACCCCTGGGATCCCATGCCGCGCCGTACCGACATTCACAAGATCTTGCTCATTGGAGCGGGGCCGATCGTCATTGGCCAAGCCTGCGAGTTCGACTACTCCGGCACCCAAGCCTGCAAAGCCTTGCGAGAGGAGGGCTACGAGGTGATCCTGGTCAACTCCAACCCGGCCACCATCATGACGGATCCCAGTATGGCGGATCGCGTCTACATCGAGCCGGTGACGGCGGACTTCGTGGCCCAGATCATCGAGCGGGAGCGCCCCGATGCCCTGCTCCCCACCATGGGGGGACAAACGGCCTTAAATGTGGCCGTGGAACTGGCCCGGCGCGGGATCCTAGACCAGTACGGGGTAGAGCTAATTGGGGCCAAGCGGGAGGCCATCGAAAAGGCGGAGGATCGGGAGCTCTTTAAGCAGGCAATGCAGCGGCTTGGCCTGGCCGTACCGCGGTCAGGGTTGGCCCGCAGCCTGGCCGAAGCCAAGCAAATCGCCCACGAGATCGGCTATCCCCTCATCATCCGCCCCGCCTATACCCTAGGGGGCACGGGCGGCGGCGTGGCCTACAACCAAGAAGAATTTGAAGAGATCTGCGCCGCCGGCCTCGAGGCCAGCCCGGTCTCCCAGATCCTGGTGGAGGAGTCGGTGATTGGCTGGAAGGAGTTTGAGCTGGAGGTGATGCGGGATCTGGCGGACAACGTGGTGATCATCTGCTCGATTGAAAACATCGACCCCATGGGGGTACACACCGGCGACTCCATCACCGTGGCCCCGGCCCAGACCCTTACCGACAAGGAGTACCAGCGGCTGCGGGACTATGCCATCGCCATCATGCGCGAGATCGGGGTGGAAACGGGGGGATCCAACGTGCAGTTTGCCGTCAACCCCGCCAACGGTGAAGTGCGGGTGATCGAGATGAACCCGCGGGTTTCCCGCTCTTCTGCTTTGGCCAGCAAGGCCACCGGCTTCCCCATCGCCAAGATTGCCGCCAAGCTGGCTGTGGGCTACACGCTGCCGGAGCTCCCCAACGACATCACCCGCAAAACTCCGGCCAGCTTCGAGCCCACCCTCGACTACGTGGTCACCAAGATCCCTCGCTTTGCCTTTGAGAAGTTCCCCGGTTCGGAGCCGGTCTTGACCACCCAGATGAGGTCGGTGGGGGAGGCGATGGCCATTGGCCGCACCTTCCAGGAGTCCATCCAGAAGGCGCTGCGCTCTTTGGAGATCGACCGCCCCGGCTTTGGCAGCGACCGGCCAGAAGTCTTCCCCAAGCCGGAGGAAGTGCGGGCCAACCTGCGCACCCCCAACCCCTTTCGCCTCTTGACCATTCGCACCGCCCTGCTCATGGGTTTTTCGGCCCAGGAAATTGCCCAGCTCACCCATATTGATCCCTGGTTCATCGACAAGCTGCAGGAGCTGGTGGAAGTGGAACAAGCCCTCAAGGGGCGAGAACTGGGATCCCTGAGTGCTGAGGATCTGCGGCACCTTAAGCAAATGGGCTTCAGCGACCGGCAGATCGCCCACCTGACCGGCTCCAGCGAAGCCCAGGTGCGGGATCGCCGTAAGCAACTGGGGGTGATCCCCACCTACAAGACGGTGGACACCTGCGCTGCCGAGTTCGAGGCGACCACCCCCTACCAGTACTCCACCTACGAGAGCGAATCCGAGACCTTCCCCACCGCCAAGCCGAAGGTGATGATCCTGGGGGGCGGCCCCAACCGCATCGGCCAAGGGATCGAGTTCGACTACTGCTGCTGCCATGCTGCCTTTGCCCTCAGCCGCCTCGGATATGAGACCATCATGGTCAACTCCAACCCCGAGACGGTTTCCACCGACTACGACACCGCCGATCGCCTCTACTTTGAGCCCCTCACTCACGAAGAGGTGATGAACCTGGTCGAAGCTGAGCAGCCGGTGGGCCTGATCGTGCAGTTTGGCGGCCAAACCCCCCTGAAACTGGCCCAGGGGCTGGCAGCAGCCCAGGCGCCCATCTGGGGCACTTCCCCCGACTCCATCGACATAGCCGAGGATCGCGGGCGCTTCGAGCACATCTTGCGGGAGCTGGATATTCGCCAACCGGCCAACGGCATTGCCCGCAGCGTGGAAGAAAGCCTGGAAATTGCCCGCCGCATCGGCTACCCGGTGGTGGTGCGGCCCAGCTATGTGCTGGGGGGACGGGCCATGGAGATTGTCTATTCGGATCAAGACCTGCAGCGCTACATGCAACTGGCGGTGGCGGTGGATCCCGACCGTCCCGTGCTGGTGGATCAGTTTTTGGAGGACGCGGTGGAGGTGGACGTAGATGCCATTGCCGACCGCACCGGGGCTGTAACCATTGGCGGGATCCTAGAGCACATCGAGCAGGCCGGGATCCACTCGGGGGATTCCGCCTGCGTCTTGCCCAGCCGCACCCTCAGCCCCGAGGTGCTGCAGGTGATTCGCGACTGGACGGTGAAGCTGGCCCAAGCTCTCAAGGTGGTGGGGCTTATTAACGTGCAATACGCCGTCCAGAAGGAGCAGGTCTACGTCCTGGAGGCCAACCCGCGCGCTTCCCGCACCGTGCCGTTCGTCAGCAAGGCCATTGGCCATCCCCTGGCCGATTATGCCGCCCAGGTGATGAGCGGCAAAACCCTGGCGGAGCTGGGCTTTACCCAGGAGGTGATCCCACCCTACGTGGCTGTCAAGGAGGCGGTGCTGCCGTTTCACAAGTTTCCTGGTACCGACACGCTGCTGGGGCCGGAGATGCGCTCTACCGGTGAGGTGATGGGGATTGACACCGACTTTGGCCGTGCCTTTGCCAAGGCGCAACTGGCTGCCGGCCAAAACCTGCCCCTAGGGGGCACGGTGTTCATCAGCGTCAGCGATCGCGACAAGCAGGCCGTGATCCCGGTGGCCCAAGAGTTTGTCAAGCTGGGCTTTCGTCTGCTGGCCACTGCCGGCAC
>NZ_JANSJB010000026.1:23600-24720 GCF_047462355.1 Synechococcus sp. H55.9
GCTCCCTCAGGCCAGGCCTTGTCGAGCGCTCTCCTGACGTCGGTTCGGCAAACCCAAGAGAGAGGGGGCTTTGCTGAAATTTTCTAGGAGTTGGCCTATGAGTACGGTCATTCGTCGCTCCGCTGCTGCGCGGCGGCTGTGGAGTTGGAGTAGTTTTTGTCAGTGGATCACCAGCACCGAAAATCGGCTTTACATCGGCTGGTTTGGCGTATTGATGATCCCAACGTTGTTGGCGGCAGCCTTTTGTTTTGCAATTGCCTTCATTGCCGCGCCACCGGTGGATATGGACGGGATCCGCGAGCCGGTGATTGGCTCTTTGTTGGGGGGCAACAACCTCATTTCTGCAGCGGTGGTGCCCACCTCAGCCGCCATTGCCCTGCACTTTTACCCCATCTGGGAAGCCGCCTCTTTGGATGAGTGGCTCTACAACGGCGGCCCCTACCAGCTCATCGTGCTCCACTTTCTCATTGGGGTGTGGTGCTACCTTGGCCGGCAGTGGGAGTTGAGCTACCGGCTGGGCATGCGCCCCTGGATTGCGGTGGCCTTTTCTGCGCCGGCGGCTGCCGCTACAGCGGTGCTCTTGGTCTACCCCATTGGCCAGGGCAGCTTCTCGGAAGGGCTGCCGCTGGGGATTGCCGGCACCTTCCACTTCATGCTGGCCTTCCAGGCGGAACACAACATCTTGATGCACCCCACCAGTTGGCTGGGGGTAGCCGGGGTGTTTGGCGGCGCCCTGCTGGCGTCTCTACACGGCTCCCTAGTGATGTCTAGCCTGATCCGGGAGACCTCGGAAGAGGAGTCGGCCAATGCCGGCTACCGCTTCGGCCAAGAAGAAGTCACCTACAACTTCCTGGCCGGCCACTACACCTTCTTGGGGCGGCTGGGGATCCCCGGCCTTGGCTGGCGCAACAGCCGCTCCGTTCACTTCTGGATGGCGGCCCTGCCGACCGTAGGGATTTGGGCGGCAGCCATTGGCATTGGGATGATGGCCTTTAACCTCAACGGCTTTAACTTCAACCAGTCCATCCTGGACGGCCAGGGCCGGTTCATCCCCACCTACGCCGACCTGGTCAACCGCGCCAACCTGGGGATCCAGGCCATGCACGCCCCCAACGCCCAC
>NZ_JANSJB010000026.1:24820-26299 GCF_047462355.1 Synechococcus sp. H55.9
TGGCAGCCAAAGCCGACTAGGCTCGGTCGAGTTCAAAGGCGCGGTGGGCAGCTTGCAGAGCGTGGATTCCCTGCTCCTGTCGCACCACGCAGCTTACCTTGATCTCCGAGGTGGCGATCATCTCGATGTTGATCCCGGCGTCGGCCAAGGCAGCAAAAAAGTGCGCCGCCACGCCGGGATAAATTTCCATCCCGGCACCGACGATGCTCACCTTAGCGATGTCGTGGTCGGCTTCGACCCCCGCCGCCTGCAGTTCCTCGGCCACCTGCCGGCACACGGCCTCAGCCGCCCTGGCCTGATCCTGAGGCACCGTAAAGGCGATGTCGTTACTGGGGATGCCGTTGTGGTAGCCCCGCTGGCTTTGGATGATGGTGTCCACGATAATCCCGGCCTCGGCCAGGCGTCCGAACAGATGGGCAGCCGTCCCCGGACGATCCGGCACCTTGCGGATGCCCAGCCGCGACTGCTTCAGATCCAGGGCAACGCCCCGCACCGGGTGGTCGCTGGGGAGGGGATCCCGGCCAGGGGCTGCCGTGACCCGATGCAAATGGGGAATCACCTGAAACGCCTCCCCCAGCGCCAGGGCGGCCTCCCCAGCCCGCTCGGCAGCCACCACACAGCTCACCTTGATCTCCGACATGGAGATCATTTGGAGATTGATCCCGGCTTCCGCCAGCACTCGAAACATCTCGGCGGCAATGCCCGGGCGACCCATCATCCCCACCCCGGCAATGCTGACCTTGGCCACCGCCTCCTCGACGAGGACTTCCCTACACCCCAGCTCCTGGCCCACCTGCCGCGCCACGGCTGCCGCCTGGGCTGCCTGCGCCCGGCTGACGGTAAAGGCAATGTCGTTGGTAGGGGATCCCTCGGCTGCACTGAGGTGGAGCGACTGCAGGATTAAATCGACGTTGATCCCGGCTGCCGCAATTTCCTGGAACAGTTGGGCGGCAATGCCCGGACGATCCGGCACTCCCACCAGCACCACCTTGGCCTGATCCCGATCCAGCTCCACCGTATCCACTGCCCGGCCCAGCTCAATGCTGCTATCGGCGGGGCGAGGACGGGGAGGAGGAGAAAGAATGAGGGTGCCCTCGGATCCCGCCTGCAAGGGCTCCAGGCTGGAGCGCACCCGCAGCTTGACGCCGTAGTTGCGGGCAATCTCCACCGAGCGGGGGTGGAGCACCTGCGCTCCCAGGCTGGCCAGCTCCAGCATCTCGTCGGCGGTAATCTCTGGCAACAGCCTGGCCTCGGGTACCTTGCGCGGGTCGGTGGTGAAGATCCCCGGCACATCGGTGTAGATCTCGCACAGCTCTGCTCCCAAAGCCACCGCCAAGGCCACCGCCGTGGTGTCGGATCCCCCCCGCCCCAGGGTGGTGATCTCCAGCTCCGCCGGGCTGGTGATGCCCTGAAAGCCGGCCACCACCACCACCTCTCCCCGCTCCAAGTGCTGCCAGAGGCGGTCGGTGTGGATGTGCA
>NZ_JANSJB010000027.1:0-2040 GCF_047462355.1 Synechococcus sp. H55.9
CTGATCCTACCTCTACCCATCTGGAAAACCCTGCCCGGCAGCTATTGATTGGCTCGGTAGAGCAACCCCAGCCCTACGGCCATACAGATTAAGTTGGGCAACCAAGCCGCCACCGCCGGTCCCAGCGTTCCAATTTGTCCCAGAGCTTGGGTGATGAACAACAGCACATAGAAGGCAAAGATAATCAGCACACTGATGCCCAACCCCAACGAGGAACTGGTGCGCTGCGGGCGCAACCCCAAGGGCGACCCAATGAGGGTGAAGGCCAGGCAGGCAAAGGGAATGGCATACTTTTGGTGGAGGCTGACCTGGAGGCGACGCACCCGCTGCAGATCCCCCGAGCTAGCGATGACCTCAATGTAGCGGCGCAGCTCTTGAATGTTCATCTCCTCAGGGCTGCGGATCTCCTGAGCCAGCTCCAGCGGCGCGCGCGGCAGGCGCAGCTCCTGGCGGCTGAAGGTGGCGATGTTGCTGTAGGTGCCGTCGGGCGAGACGATGTAGTTGGTGCCGTCCTCAAACACCCAGAGGTTCTCCTGGGGATCCCAGCGCCCCCGTTGCGCCAGGAGAATTTGGCTGAGAGCCTCGTTGGAAAAATCGAGGACGATTACGCCGCGCATCTGCTGGCCATCGAAGCTGCGGGCATAGAACTGACGGGTTAGCCCTTGCCGGCGGGAAAAACTGCCGTCCGGCTCCGGCGCAAGGATCTCGCCAAACTCTTGGTAGAGGATATTCTCTCGCCGGAAGTCCGGATCCCGGTTCAAAGCACGGTTTAAAGTCAGGGCCGCCTGGCGGTTGCTCACCGGCACCACCAGCTCGTTGAACAGAAACGTCAACGTCGTCACCAACAGGCTGAGGATGAGAGCTGGCACCACCAGACGGTAGAGGCTCACGCCGCAGCCGCGCAGGGCTGTGATCTCGTTATCGGCAGACAGGCGCCCATAGGCCAGCAACGTCGCCAGCAACATCGACATCGGGAACGTCAAGACGATGATCCCCGGTGCCCGCAGCGCGAACACCTGCAAGGCTGCCGAAATCGATAACCCTGCCTCCACCACCAGGCGCACCAGCTCGAACAGGGATCCCACCGCCATCACCAAGGTTGTGAAAGCTCCCACCCCAAAGAGAAAAGGCAGCAGCATCTCCGAGAGGACATAGCGATCCATCAGGCCCACCGCACAAGCCAGGGAGAACGTGCTCGAGAGCTGACCGACTGAATGGGTGGGGGGTGAATAAAGTTTCACGAAACCAGATCCAGAACAAGCAGTAGGCTGATCCAGCCAGAGCAGCCGGAGGCTGTTAACGACTCTAGACCGGAACGTCGGCAAATGAAAGGTTCATGGCCTCAATCAAACAACTGCTGTCGAGCAAAAGTGAGTCTCAACCTAGAATTGGGCTTGACAGGCTGCTTTCAGAAAGTTGCGAGCATGGCTTCCTCTTCCCCCGATCTCAAAGGTTTGCTGGAAAAACTCCTGGAACTGCGGCAACAAGTTGTACAGGGATCCCAGACCTACTTGGCTGCTTGGGGCTGCTCTGGGGATCCCTCTCCCGCCATGCACAACCTGGCGCGGTATCTGGCTTTGCGGCAACAGGATCTGCGCAGCCTGCAACTGGAGCTGGCCGCCCTGGGGCTGTCGTCGCTGGGGCGATGTGAATCGCGGGTTTTGGAAAGCCTCGATGCGGTAATCGCCATTTTGGCCGCCGCTCAAGGGCTGAGTCATGAAGGACCCAGCTATGAAGCGTTTTACGCCGGGGATATGGCCCTAGAGCAGCACACCGAGGCTCTCTTTGGCCCTCCCTCCCCCCACCGCCGCGCCCGCATCATGGTAACCCTGCCCAGCGAAGCCGCCGAGCAGCCGGAGCTGCTGCTGGAGTTGTTGCAACGGGGCATGGATGTAGCGCGAATCAACTGCGCCCACGACGATCCCTCGGTGTGGGAGAACATGCTGGCCCACTTGCGCCGGGCCGAAGCCCAGACCCAGCGGCGCTGCAAGATTTTGTTCGACCTGGCCGGCCCCAAGATCCGCACCGGCCCGGTGGTTA
>NZ_JANSJB010000027.1:2140-10503 GCF_047462355.1 Synechococcus sp. H55.9
TTGCTCCCCAGGGCAAGAAGTTGCGAGCCGAAAAAGGCCTCAATTTCCCCGATAGCCAGCTGCAGATCCGCCCCCTCAGCGAGAAAGACTGCCAAGACCTGGATTTTGTGGTGCAGCATGCCGACTTGGTGGGTTATTCCTTTGTCCAGCAGCCGGCGGATTTGCAGTTGCTGTTTTCCGAGCTGGAGCGGCGGCAGGCCCGGCCCGACTTGGGGTTGATCCTCAAAATCGAAACCCGACAGGCGGTGAAAAATCTGCCAGCTCTCATCGCGACGGCTGCTGATAGGCCGCTGGGGGTGATGATTGCCCGGGGAGATCTGGCCGTGGAGATCGGTTGGCTGCGCTTGGGCGAGATCCAAGAAGAACTGCTGTGGATTTGCGAGGCCGCCCATGTGCCGGTGGTGTGGGCTACGCAGGTGCTGGATCAGCTCACCAAAGAGGGCCTGCCCTCGCGGCCCGAGCTTTCCGATGCGGTGATGTCCGCCCGCGCCGAATGCGTGATGCTCAACAAAGGCCCCTATCTGCTGGAGGCGGTCGCCCTTCTTGACGAGCTGCTGGCCCGCATGCAAGCCCACCAGCACAAGAAAAGCCAACGCCTGCGGGCTTTGTATTCCTGGCAGTAGAGGAAGCTCGTTAGAGGCGGAACTTCTCCCCCAGGTAATACTTGCGCACCAAGGGATCCGCCGCCAGCTCTGCTGCCGTGCCCTTGGCCAAAATGGCTCCATCGTTGAGAATGTAGGCCCGGTCGGTGATCTCCAGCGTCTCCCGCACGTTGTGGTCGGTAATCAACACGCCGATGCCGCGATGCTTCAGCTTGGCCACCACCTCCTGGATATCCGCCACCGCAATGGGATCCACCCCCGCAAACGGCTCATCCAGCAGCAGAAATTTCGGCCCGTGGATCCCGGCAGCCAAGGCGCGGGCGATCTCGGCGCGGCGCCGCTCTCCCCCCGAGACCTGCAGGCCCAGGCTGTGGGCCACATGGGCAATGCGGAACTCCTCCAGCAGTTGGTTGAGGCGTTGTTGCCAAAGGCGGCGAGGCACCCGTGTCTGCTCCATGATCAGAAGCAAGTTGTCTTGGATGCTGAGGCGACGAAAGATGCTCGGCTCCTGGGCCAGATAGCCGATCCCCAACTGGGCCCGGCGGTGCATCGGTAGGTGAGTAATATCTTGGTCATCCAGCCAGACATGGCCTCGGTTGGGCTGGATCAGGCCGGTCATGATGTAGAAGGTGGTGGTTTTCCCTGCCCCATTGGGCCCCAGCAGCCCAACAATCTCTCCCTGCTGAATGTGCAAGCTGACGTCGCTCACCACCTCACGGCGGCCATAGCGCTTACAGATGTTTTCTAGGTAGATCTGCATAGGGCCGGCACAGAGTTGCTGATCAAGGCTTCCTATCCAATGCTTACGACAGCCTGTCACCCAGATAGGGATCCCGGCTGCCGTGGCACACCAGGTGCTCTCTTGAGGATGCCCCAAACCTGGTCCACAATCCAGGGGAGTGCAGGCAGTAATGGTTGCCCTCAAGCCAACCGGAGGAATCTTCGATATCCTCCCCACCCATCAAAATGGGATCGTTATGGGATCTGTGGCCTTGCCATGCTCCGCTGCCCAGCCTGCCATTGGCTAAACCCCGACTCCGATCGTCGCTGTCGCCGCTGTGGACACTTTTTGCGTCGTCGCTCGCTTCCTGTTGCCAGGAGCGGATCCCTGGCTTTCAGCCCGAGAAGGCCGAAAATCCGCTGGGATCGCGTCCTGGCTTCCTCAGCAATACTGGGGGTTTTGGCAGGGTTGGGGCAACTGTCTTGGCATGGGCTGCAGCCGCTGCTGCAAGATCCGCCCCCGCCCGGCGATAGCCCACCAGCTCTAGGGCGATAAGGCCGCAACGTCATCGCAGCTTGAGGGAATTTGTCAATCCGGGAGCCGAGGCAGACCTGTGGAGTGGTCGAAGCCGACGGATGCCACTATCATGTGACCAACCCAGGACAACCCCGCTCTGGCGGATTGTCGCCGTCAACCCTTGATGAGGCTTGGTCACCATGAACTTACATCTTAAAGCTGCCGCCGTTTTAGCGCTGCTGACCACGGCAGCCGTGGCCTCCACTGCCGCCGCCACAACCCCCAACGCCTGCTTCCTGCGCTATCTCATGGCTTCCCGAACCTGTCCCAACTGCCGCCTGGGATCCCTCGAGCTGAGCAACCTGGATCTGGCAGAGGCTAACTTCCAGGGTGCCGACCTGATTGAGGCCAATCTGGAGCGCACCCTCTTGACGGGCGCCGATCTCAGCCAGTCTTACCTGGTGGGGGCCAATTTGCGGCGGGCGCAATTGCGCGGAGCCAACCTGAGTGGCGCCTACCTGGAAGGCGCAGATTTGCGGGGCGCCAACCTGCGAGGGGCCGACCTCTCTTCTGCATTCCTGTACGGCGCCGACTTGCGGGGGGCCGATCTGCGCGAGGCCAATCTGGCTGGGGCTGACCTGCGCTTTGCCCGCACCTGGGGCGCACGCCTGCAGGGCGCCGTTCGGGAATAGCGCAAAAGGCCGAGATCAATTCTCGGCTGGCTCGCCACTGCCCACTTCCCCTCTCCTGCTCCGGGAGAGGGGTCGGGCCCAGTGCGGATGGCGAGACTCGAACTCGCAAGGCAAAGCCACACGCCCCTCAAACGTGCGCGTATACCAATTCCGCCACATCCGCTTCTAAGCCTAACCATCATAGCGGCAGAGGTGTGCAGTTGTTAAGGGCATTGGCCCTTTTGCATCCTGCCGCGGTAAGGTCAATCCTCCGTCCAAAACCGCTCCGAGAGATACTTGTCAGCCCCGTCGCAAAAGATGGTCACCACCACTCCGGAGGAAAGTTGACGGGCCACCTGTAGGGCTGCCACCACATTGGCCCCGGCAGAGATGCCCACCAGCAAGCCTTCTTCTAGGGCCAGGCGCTTGACCATTTTCTGGGCTGCTTCTGTGGAGATCTCGATGTGCTGGTCGGGCAGGGTGGGATCGTAGATCTCGGGCTTGAGGGCGGTGGCCATGTGCTTGAGGCCTTCTAAGCCATGAAAGGGAGAGTCCGGCTGCATGGCAATGATTTGGATATCGGAGCGGCACTCCCGCAGGCGCCGCCCTACCCCCATACAGGTGCCGCTGGTACCCAGCCCGGTTACAAAATGGGTGACCTGCCCCTGGGTTTGCTCCCAGATTTCTACTCCTGTGGTCTCGTAGTGGGCCTGCCAGTTGGCGGGGTTGCTGTATTGGTCGGGGTAGAAATAGAGCTCGGGGTTTTCGGCGTAGAGGGCGCGGGCTTTCTCGATGGCCCCATCGGATCCCAGGGCGGGATCCGTCAAGACCAGATCCACGCCGTAAGCCGCGAGGATCTTCTTGCGCTCCGGGCTGGCGTTGGCCGGCAGGGCCAGCTTGACTTTGTAGCCTAAGGCCGCCCCGATCCAGGCGTAGGCGATGCCGGTGTTGCCGCTGGTGGCATCCAGGATGATCTTGCCGGGGGTGAGCTTGCCCTGGCGTTCGCCGGCGCGAATCATGTTCAGGGCAGGGCGATCTTTGACGGAGCCACCGGGGTTGTACCACTCTGCCTTGCCGTAAACCCGCACCGATTCCGGCAAATCGGCAGCCACTCGCCGCAGGCGGATAAGCGGTGTTCCACCCACCAGCTCAATGGGGCTATCGACGGCAGAAAATAAGGGGCGAGAAGAAAATGCAGTCGGATACAAGGGGGATCCCTCGCTAGACAGGCATTGACTGGACAACCATTGCTCATCTTATCCTGGCCTTTCTCGGCTCTTGAGGGCTTTTTCTGGCCCCTGGCCAGCTTTCCTAAAAACCTGTGGCTAGACTCTAAGATGGGGGTAGCAGGGCAAGAGTTCTGGACAACGGCACGATGCGGAGGGGCATGGCAGAAATCGGCATTGTAACCGCCCAGCAGTTCGACCGCCGACGGGGCCAGATCCACGTCTACGACGGTGAGGGCAAAGGCAAGTCCCAGGCGGCGCTGGGGGTTGTGCTGCGCTCCATTGGTTTGGGGATCGAAAAGGCGGCCCCCAGCCGGGTGTTGTTGGTGCGGTTTCTCAAGGGGCCGGGCCGCACCTACGCCGAGGATGCGGCCATTGCTGCTCTGCAGCGGGGCTTCCCCCATCTCATCGATCAATTGCGCACCGGACGCGGGGAGTTCTTCGGCCCGGACGAGATCACCAAGTTCGACCGTCAGGAGGCCCGCCGCGGCTGGGATGTGGCCAAGGGAGCTTTGGCGTCAGGATTTTACTCGGTGGTGGTGCTGGATGAGCTCAACCCGGTGCTGGATCTGGGCCTGCTGCCGGTGGATGAGGTCGTCAACACCCTCAAGCAAAAGCCGGAGGAGATGGAGGTGATCATCACCGGGCGGGGGGCGCCCAAGGAAATTATCGACCTGGCAGACTTGCACTCGGAAATGCGCAGCCTGCGCCGGGGGGCGGATCCCCAAAACGGCCAGCCCAGCGGCATTGAGATCTACACCGGCAACGGCAAGGGAAAATCCACCAGCGCTCTGGGTCGGGCTCTACAGGCCATCGGGCGCGGCATCAGCAAGGATCTCTCCCACCGCGTGCTGATCATGCAGTGGCTGAAGGGGGGAACGGGCTACACGGAAGATGCGGCCATTCGGGCCTTGCGAGAAAGCTACCCCGACCTGGTGGATCACCAGCGTTGCGGTCGGGATGCGATTGTCTGGCGAGGTAAACAGCAAGAAATCGACTATGTAGAAGCGGAGCGGGGCTGGGAGTTGGCACGGGCAGCTATTGCTTCCGGCCTGTACAAAACCATCATCTTGGATGAGCTGAACCCGACGGTGGATCTGGAGCTGCTGGATGTGGAGCCGATCGTGCAGGCTTTGTTGCGCAAGCCGCGCGATACGGAGATCATCATTACGGGCCGCTGCCATGCCCCCTTGCCCTATTTCGAGCTGGCCTCTGTCCATTCGGAAATGGTGAGCCACAAGCACTATGCCGAGCAGGGAGCCGATCTGCGACGCGGGGTGGACTATTGATGGGATCCTTCGCAGCGTTCTGGCAACCGTTGTCCCCAGCCCTGTCTGTTTTGGCTTGGCCGCCAGACTCCAAGATGCTGGCTCAGTCGTTGCTCAGCCTTTTCCAGACGGAAGTGTGGGTGGAGGGGGGGGAGCGCATTCCCGCCGGCCCGCTGGTGGTGGTGAGCAATCACCGCAGCTTCCTGGATGCGCCGGTGCTGATCGCGGGGTTGGATCGGCCAATTCGCTTTGCCTGTCATTACTACCTGTCTCAGGTGCCGCTGCTGCGGGAGGTGGCCCTGGCACTGGGTTGCCTTCCCCTCAAGCAGGGATCCCGGCAGCAAATCCATTTTTTTCGCCAGGCGCAGGCCACCTTGGCGGCAGGCGTGGGGGTGGGGATCTTTCCGGAAGGCGCGGAGCAGATCACCCGTGCGACCTCGCCTCAGGAGTTGGGGCAGTTTCAGCCGGGCTTTGCCCATCTGGCCTTGGCGGCAACGGTGGATCCCTTGCCGATTCTGCCGGTGGCCGTGTGGGCCCAGGAAGAATGGCGGGGGGTGGATATTCCCATGGCTTTCTTTCGCTGGTTTGACCCCAGCGAGCCCCGCTTTCAACAGGAAGGGGGACATCCGGTGGTGTTGTATCGGCGGGTGGTGCTCAGAGTAGGATCCCCCCTCTGGGTCACTGGGAAGCAGCGCCACCGATCCCGACGCGAACGAATGCAGGTGATTCAAGAGCTAACCGCAGCGGCCCGAGAACAGGTGCAATTGGGATTGGCAGGGAAATGAGAAAGTTGAGTGGCGAGCTGATAACCTCTAGCTTGATCTGCCCGGCAAAGGAGGCAGTCGGTCAGGAGCGGCCTCTGTTGCTGTACCTGCCCGGTATGGATGGCACAGGCGGGTTGTTTTACCGGCAGGCGCGGGCTTTGGAGCGGGAGTTTTGCATTCGCCCCCTGAGCTTGAACCACCCAGAGGCGGGAAATAGCTGGGAGACCCTGGCCGACTGGGTGGGATCCCAGTTGGAAACAGGAGCCTACTTGTGTGGAGAATCTTTTGGGGCCTGCCTAGCCTTGTTGGTGGTTGCCCGCTGGCCGGAACGGTGCCGCGGCCTTGTTTTGGTCAATCCGGCCTCGTCGCTGCGACGTCGGCCCTGGTGGTGGGCGGGGCATTGGCTGCTGCCCTTTTTGCCGCCAGGGCTCTATCACCAATTGTCGGAGCGGGGGCTGGGGTTTTTGGCCGAGCTCAACCAAATCGAGCCGCCGGATCGGGAGCGATTGCGCCAGGCCGTGCACAGCGTCCCGCCAGAGGTGGCTGCCCAGCGCTTGGCCTTGCTGGGATCGTTTGTCGTGGAGGAGCTGCCCCTGGAGTCGATGACCCTGCCGACGTTGCTGGTGGCGGGGGGGCGGGATCGCCTGTTGCCGTCGGTGCAGGAGGTGGGCCGGCTGGCGGAGCGGCTGCCCCGGGCGCAGGTGGAGATCTCGCCCTTGAGCGGCCACGCTTGTCTTCTGGAGCGGCAGATGAACCTGCGGCGTTATTTGCTCAAGCCAGATGGGGTTTTCGCCCCCCTGCTGCTCAATTCTGCTGCGAGCCGTTGAGAATGGAAAGGGCTCCCCACAGATCGGCTATCCGTCCTTGGCAGGAGCGATCTTTTCCTTCTCGATCCAGCCAAAGGGCTTTCAAGCCCGCTGCTTTGGCCCCTTGATAGTCTTCGCGGTGGCTATCGCCGATGTGGCAAGCGGCTGCGGGAGGGATCCCTTGGGCCGCCAGGGCAGCTTGGAAGATGCGGGGATCGGGCTTGGCATAGCCCACCTGGGTGGAAAGGGTGAGGCTGGAAAAGTAGGAACCCAACTGCAACTGCTGTAGCACCCCGGGCAGGCGGCTGTCGAAATTGGAGATCACCCCCAGCCGGATCCCTTCCTGTTGCAGAACCTGTAGAACCGGCAGCGTCTCGGGATAGAGCTCCCAGGGCCCCGCCCCGGCAAAGTACTCGAACAGGTGGGCAAAAAACACCTCAAACTGCCCTTCCCCGAAAGCAGCCAGGGATCCCACTTGGGCGAAGGTCTGGCGCACCACCTGCCGCCACCAGGCCCGCTCCCATTCCTGCAAGACGGATCCCGTCAAGCCTGGGCAGGCCGGAGTTGGAGCCTGGGCAAAAGCTTGGGCAAAGGCGCAATCCAACGCTGGGGGATCCACCCTCACCCCATATTCTGCTGCCACCTGGCTGTAAGCTTGGCCAACGCCGCCCCGCACCCGAAACAGGGTGCCCACCGCATCGAAAAAGAGCACCGTTCCGCAACTCATCATGAGTAGGTATCACCAGTATCACTGCTGGCTCTCATAGCGGTCGTAGGCATCCACAATCCGCTGCACCAATGGGTGACGCACCACATCCCGCTGGTCAAAGTAGCAAAAAGCAACCCCCTCCACCCCCGTCAGGATGCGCTCCGCAGCGGCCAAGCCCGACAGGCGATGCTTGCCCAGATCCGTTTGGGTGAGATCCCCGGTAACCACCATGCGCGACCGGAAGCCCAGCCGCGTGAGGGCCATCTTCATCTGCTCCGGGGTGGTGTTCTGGGCTTCGTCCAAAATGATGAAAGCATTGCTGAGAGTGCGCCCCCGCATGTAAGCCAGGGGCGCCACCTCGATGACCCCTTGTTCCATCAACTGGGGCAGCTTGGCCGGGTCGATAAACTCGAACAGGGCATCGTAGAGGGGCCGCAGATAGGGATCCACCTTTTCCACCAGATCCCCCGGCAAAAAACCCAACTTCTCCCCCGCCTCCACGGCAGGGCGAGTGAGGATCAAACGCTCATATTCCCGGTTTTGCAGGGCAGCAATGGCTACAACAGCGGCCAGATAAGTTTTGCCGGTGCCTGCCGGCCCGATGCCGAAGCAGAGGTCGTGGGCGCGAATGGCTCGCACATACTCCTGCTGGCGGGGCGTTTTGGGCCGGATCAGCTCTCCCTTGCGGGTGCGGGCCAACACACCTGCTTGCGCTTGCTGATAGGCCGCAGCCTCCTGCCCGGAGAGGGCGCGAAAAGCTTGCTCTGCATCGATCACCGTGACAGGGTGTCCAGTTTGCCAAAGCGGCTTCAGCAATTCTAGCCACTGCCGCACCTGCTGCCGCTGCTGAGGGGTGCCTTTCAGGTACAGGTCTTGCCCGCGCAGCGTTACAGAAGCCCCACTGAAGCGACTGATCCACCTCAAGTTGGCCTCCTGAATGCCCGCCAAAGACATGGCCTGTTGAGGATCGGACAGAGAGATAATTTCGAAATCGGTGGGAGCAGAAGTGTCGTGCATGCCGTGGGCGCCGGGCACCCCGCGAGACTGGTAATGGTGATCCTATCAAAAACGGCTGTCAGA
>NZ_JANSJB010000027.1:10603-25639 GCF_047462355.1 Synechococcus sp. H55.9
GAAGTGTCGTGCATGCCGTGGGCGCCGGGCACCCCGCGAGACTGGTAATGGTGATCCTATCAAAAACGGCTGTCAGAGCGCTCTGGGTTCGGAGAGCTGCTCCAGAGACCAGATGAGCGCAAGAGTGCTTAACAGGGGCATTGCACAAATTAATGTGTTTTGGAATACGAGTTCCCAGCAGATCTGCGCTGAGTAAGGATCTGGGTTCTGGCTTTGGTCGGCAGTCAAGTCGTGGGGAATTAACAGATTCCTAAGGTTCCCTAAAAAAGTATTGCAAAGGCCTATTTCTCTGGGAATAGCCGCCATCCATCAAGTAAAGTTGACCTATTGACGTAAGGAGCTTGAACCCTCAATCTCTTGCCCGATCGAGCAAGAGCCTGAGGTTTTCAACCCCGATGTCATAGTTCATCTGAGATTCTCCACCAAGCAGCAGGGAGAGGAATAGGTTTGTCTTTAAAACCTTTCCCCGACTTCATTTTTGGGATCCCTGTAAGCTCTCTACAGATCCTCACTTCGGGAGTCATTTTGAAAAAAAGGAGAGATAGATGTCTACCCAATCTGCGTCTGGTACTCTAGGGTTGCCACAACTGGATTTGACCCAAATTCCACGCCAGATCGCCTGCGATGGCAGCGACTTAGACTGGAGCCAAGCTCAAGTGATCGAAGGCACCCAGCCCCAAGAGGAGAACTTGCAGGGCTGGATGGCTTTCTCTGACCTGCGGGTCAATCAAGAGGCCGGCAATATCCTGCACTGGCAGGGGCGTCCGCTGCGGGCCAGCCGCATCCGCTTTTTCGTGAAAAATGTGGCCTGGCGCTACGGCTTTTCTTTCTCCACCAGCATCCGCTCGCCCCTTGGCAAAGGGATCCCGACCCCGCCGGAGTGGCGCTACCCCGGTCTTTGCCGCTACGGGCTTGTGGTGTTCCAGCCCAACGCCCAACTGGTGGCCCATCAGGTTTGGGAATCCTCGCCGGAGCAGCCCCAAGAGGTAGATCTGGATCCCAACTTGGATATTGCCTTCAACGTCAACGATGCCAAGGGCAGCTACGGCGACAACAGCGGCAGCTTCGATATCTACGTGCAGGTGGTGAGCTAGGGCCGCCCAAGCCCAGGGGTTACCTCCAGGAGGGATCCCGACCATTCGCGACAGCGGGACGGAGTTCTTGCAGGCCCAGTTGCCGGGCGGGATCCCATCTTCTACAATAGGTGAGCTGGCGGCTGGATCCCAACGGAGGGTGTCTCTGCCGCTTTGGAGAGGTGGCTGAGTGGTCGAAAGCGGCTTCCTGCTAAGAAGTTACGGGGCCCAAAAGCTCCGTCGAGGGTTCGAATCCCTCCCTCTCCGTTTCTGCAGTTGACCCTTGGCGGCGGTTTCACTGCTTTTTGGGTGTTTATGTGGCAAGCGTGGCTGCTGAGTCAGTGGGGAGTGGCGCTCTGGCTCAATCTAGCCTTGGTGGCGCTGGCCCTGCTGAGCCCCCAGAAGGCGCTGACGCGGGCGGGAGTCCTCCACGCAGGCCTACTGGGTCTGTTGGTGTGGGGGGGGCTGGGGTGGCGGGGCTATGCGGTGGTGGCGGCCTATTTTTTAATCGGCACCGCCGTCACCCGGCTGGGGATCCGGCGCAAGCAGGCGCAGGGGATCGCCGAAAAGCGAGAGGGGGCGCGAGGGCCGGAAAATGTCTGGGGATCCGCTTTGACCGGGGCAGTATGCGCGGTGGGCTACACTTTCTTGCCGCATCCGCTGTGGTGGTTGGGGTATGGTGCCAGCTTTGCAGCGAAATTGGCCGATACCGTCAGCAGCGAGGTGGGGAAAGCCTACGGACGCCAGACCTTTTTGATCACCACCTTCCAATCCGTGCCGGCGGGCACAGAAGGAGCCGTGAGCCTGGAGGGATCCCTGGCAGGGGTGGCGGCAGCGGTAGGGATGGCCACCTTGGCTTGGGGGATCGGTGGGGAGTGGGTAAGAGGAGACCCGTTTTGGCTGGGCATTTGCTGTCTGGCCGGGATCCTGGCCACCTTGGCAGAAAGCTGGATGGGGGTGGTGTTGCAACCCCGCCTGGCCTGGATGAGCAACGAAGTGGTGAACGGCATTCAAACAGCCCTAGCAGCTCTCCTGGCCGTGGGATTGGGAGCGCTTTTGGGGATCGGATCCTAAAAAGGGGCCCCTCACCCCCAACCTCTCTCCCTGAGGGATGGCCCTCACCCCCAGCCCCTCTCCCTGAGGGAGAGGGGAGTTAGAGCGGCGCCTTCGCGACAGCGTTGTGTAGCAATAACGAGGCAAGGAACCGTTGCGTTGCTGTTTGAAATGACTGTTTTTTGAGATTGAGAATGGCGCCGTTGCCATTGGGAATGGCTGTGCGAAGCAAGAAATAAAAAAGAGGGAGAAGCTCTCCCTCCGCGCTGATTGGCTAGGAATGAGACCAATTGCCCCGAACCTCTCTTAGCGTAGGCCGCTGGGCTTGTAAACCAAGAAGCTGAGCACCTGGCACTGCTTGATGTTGTCGAACCCCACCACACGGATGAAGCAATTGGGGTAGGCGCTGCGGCAAGCCTGCACCTCGCTCAGCACCTCCTGGGGAGAAGTGGCGCCGAACAGAGGCAGCTTCCACAATGTCCAGTAGCGAACCGTCGGTTCAGAGGATTCGTTGAACTCAACGGCAGGGATGTAGCCCTGATCCAAGATGTATTGCACCTGCTTGATGATCTGCAGATCCGTCAGCGGCGGCAAGTAGGAAAGGGTTTCGTAGCGGCGCTCTTTCGGTAAGGTTTGCATGATGGCTGTCACTCCGTTTCGGGTCTAAGGTTTTGGGGAGGGGATCCCGCTTCCGGGTGGGTGACCGGCGGAGATCCCGCTGCTGAGGTGAGCCGTTCTAGGTGATTGCGGCGGTGCTCCATATTGGCCTGCTGGATGCCGGCTTTGGCCATCTCCGGCAGGTAATCCACCACCTCCGCTGCAATGTGCTCGCGAACGGTCATGATGCGGTAGGCCAAGTCAGGGCGCTCTGCCAGCAAAGCCCGCAGGTAGGCTTCCCCATCCTGGAGGTTTTGCCGGGCAGAGAACTGCTGCAGCCAAAGAGCCCTGGGAGGATCCGTCTCGCTCAGTTGGGCCAGCACCGTGCGCATCGCCTGATAGGTCAGGTAGCTGATCAAGGTCTTGGCCGTATCTTTGGCGATCTGTTTTAGATCCATTGCCAATCCAGGGGGTGGCCAAAGCAGCGGGGCAAGAGAACTGTGGGGATCCCTTGCCCCAGCCAATCTCTAGAGGGTATCGACGGGCTTGAACTCGAACTTGATCTCCTTCCACAGCTCGCAGGCAGCCGCCAGCTCCGGCGACCACTTGGCCGCTTCGCGGATGATGTCGTTGCCCTCGCGGGCCAGATCCCGACCTTCGTTACGAGCTTGGATACAAGCTTCCAAAGCCACCCGGTTGGCGGTCGCGCCTGGAGCGTTCCCCCAGGGGTGTCCCAGGGTTCCGCCGCCAAACTGCAGCACGGCATCGTCACCGAAGATCTCCACCAGTGCCGGCATGTGCCAGACGTGAATGCCACCGGAGGCCACCGGCATCACCCCAGGCATCGAAGCCCAATCTTGGGTGAAGAAGTTACCCCGAGAGCGATCCGCCTCCACATAGTTCTCCCGCATCTGATCCACAAAGCCAAGCGTCACGGCGCGGTCGCCTTCCAACTTGCCCACCACCGTACCGGCATGCAGGTGGTCGCCGCCGGACATGCGCAAGCACTTGGCCAGCACCCGGAAGTGGATGCCGTGGTTTTTCTGCCGGTCGATCACCGCGTGCATGGCGCGGTGGATGTGCAGCAGAATGCCGTTGTCGCGGCACCACTTAGCCAGGCTGGTGTTGGCGGTAAACCCAGCAGTCAGGTAGTCGTGCATGATGATGGGGGCACCAATCTCCTTGGCAAACTCCGCCCGTTTGAACATCTCCTCACAGGTGGGCGCCGTCACGTTCAGGTAGTGCCCCTTGATCTCGCCAGTTTCCGCTTGGGCCTTGTGGACGGCCTCCATCACAAAGAGGTAGCGATCCCGCCAGCGCTGGAAGGGCTGGGAGTTGATGTTTTCGTCGTCTTTGGTGAAGTCCAGACCGCCCCGCAGCGCCTCGTACACCGCCCGCCCGTAGTTTTTAGCGGAAAGGCCCAGCTTGGGCTTGATGGTGCAGCCCAATAGTGGGCGGCCATACTTGTTCAATTTGTCCCGCTCCACCTGGATGCCGTGGGGAGGGCCCTGGAAGGTCTTCAAGTAGGCCACGGGGATGCGCAAGTCTTCCAGCCGCAGCGCCTTCAGGGCCTTGAAGCCGAAGACGTTGCCCACAATCGAGGTGAGCATGTTGGTGACCGAGCCTTCCTCGAACAGATCCAGCGGATAGGCGACGAAGCAGAAGTATTGATTCTCTTCGCCGGGAACTGGCTCGATGTCGTAGCAGCGGCCCTTGTACCGATCCAAGTCGGTGAGCAAATCTGTCCACACCGTTGTCCAGGTGCCGGTCGAGGACTCAGCCGCCACCGCCGCCCCGGCCTCTTCGGGGGGAACGCCCGGCTGAGGGGTAACCCGGAAACAGGCCAAGACATCGGTATCCTTGGGCGTGTAGTCGGGCGTGTAATAGGTGAGTCGGTAATCTTTCACCCCGGCTTGATAGCCGCTTTTGGATTGGGTTGCTGCGTAAGCCACGTCGATCTCCCTCTGAACGAATCACAAAACCAGAAAATGCCATTCACGGCTGCAACCAATGAGGCAAAAACCCAGGGCCAAAGCCCCAGACCACCGAGTTTTCGTGAATGAACATGCCCCACAACCGTGGGACTTGGGCTTTGAGACAGTCTTCCGCATTCAAGCGGATGCAAAGTCCAAAACCCTCCTTTTCAAGTGCCGCCCATTGCCAGCTCTGACGCCCTGGACTTTGGAAACCCAGTGGAAAGATTTCTATACAGTGTCTAAGCTAGAATTGCGGCAAACACAGGTCTACACTGGTTTAATCCTAAGCTATCATCCGCAAGGATCAGCTGATCATTACTTTCTTTATGAGTTCGATTAGTTTGGTTAAAGTGAGTCCCCTGACTTAGTGACAAGAAGACCAATTTCTTTGGCTTTCTTAATATCTTCGCCGGTGGGATCCCTGCCAACAGGCAAAAGCTCCCTGCTTTGAGGGAGCCCTGCAAGCTGGCCGCAGAACCTAGACGCTCAAGAAACGGCTGCCAGGGTTGGCTGGGATCTCTTGCTGATCACCTGGTCGATGAGGCCGTACTCTTTGGCCTGTTCTGGGGTCATAAAGTTGTCGCGGTCGGTATCGCGTTCGATGCGCTCCAGAGGTTGGCCGGTGTGGTAGGCCAGCAGGCTGTTGAGGCTGTTTTTGATGAAGAGGATCTCTTTGGCCTGAATTTCGATGTCGGTGGCCGGCCCCTGGGCTCCACCGAGGGGCTGGTGGATCATGATGCGGGCGTGGGGAAGGGCGATGCGTTTGCCTTTGGTGCCCCCTGCCAGCAGAAAGGCTCCCATGCTGGCGGCCAGACCGATGCAGATGGTGGAGACATCCGGCTGGATGTGTTGCATGGTGTCGTAGATGGCCATACCGGCATAGACCGAGCCGCCGGGGGAGTTGATGTAGAGGTAGATGTCTTTCTCGGGGTCTTCGGATTCCAAGTAGAGCATCTGGGCCACGATCAGGTTAGCAATGTCGTCGTCCACCTGGGTGCCCAGGAAGATAATCCGATCCCGCAAAAGACGCGAGTAGATGTCAAAGGCGCGCTCGCCTCGCGCGGATTGCTCGATAACCGTGGGAATCATGCCAGTCCAAGGGATGGGTCAGTTCTTCTAGTGTAGTGTAAGCCGCTGGACAGATGCTTGCTCAGGGTGACCAGAGGGTAGCCGCCGGGTTGGGCAACGAGTCTGAGGTATGGCTCTTTACGATGGGGTGAGGCAAAGTCTAGATGGATATGATCCCAGATGAACCGATGGTGATCGCCAGCTTGCTGAGCCTAGCTTTGCTGGGGATCTTGATCCTAAACTTGGCAGAGCGTGGAACCGGTAATGGCGACTAGGATGGGAAAAAGTTCAACAGTCCCCTACCTTTGTAGGCTGGGGAGGGTAAGTACCTGGATGCCCGAATCCGGCAAGGGGTACTCCAGTTGACGCCATCACTTCACCACCTGAAAATGTTTCACATTCTCACCGTATCCTGCCAACTCATCACCACCCCCCAGCAGGTTGAGAAACTGGAGCTGGTGCTGAAGGCGTTGGCTCGTTGCTGTGAGTTTGTCCATCGCCATACCCCAGAAAACCTGCACAACTGCAAAGAACCTCCCTACCATCCGCCGCGGTTGTGATGCCCGCCAAGCGGCCAAACTAAGGGCGAAGAGCTTTGCCTGCGCCTTCACCTTCTCAAGCGTCAAGAATCCCTGTCCCTGAGGACAGGGGGTATGTCAACATCGGATCTAACATGAAATCCATTGCCTCAGCGGTGGGGGGCACTTTGACCCTTTCAACCTCATCTTCTCGGACAAATGCGGCAGCAAGTCTGCCCAGGCCATCTCCTATCCCGTCAGCGGTGGGGAGAGCGCAGCGGGATCCCATTCTTGTCCTCGGAGCCGGTCTGATGGGGCGCCTGTTGGCTGCCACCCTGGTCGAGGTCGGGCATTCTGTCCGCATCGTGGAGGCGGCTCCTGCCGGTGCCGTCGAGAGCAGTGCTGCCCATTTTGCCGCTGCCATGCTGGCTCCCCTGGCGGAGTCTGCCGTCGCCGAGGCCAGCGTAGTAGCGCAGGGGTACTATGCCCTCTCCCGTTGGCCCTCCCTTTTGGCCAGTCTGCCGCAGCCGGTTTTCTTTCAGCAGGAAGGCACCCTGATCCTCTGGCACCGCCAAGATGCGGGGGAAGCCAGACGCTTCTCATCCCTGCTAGCTGCTGTGGGGGAACGCCTTCCCCATCTCCCCAAGCCCCAGCCTCTGGATGCCCAGGCTGTAGCTGAGCTGGAGCCCTCGCTGGCCGGGCGATTTGGGCAAGGCCTGTATCTTCCCCAAGAGGGCCAACTGGATAACCGCCAACTGTTGTCGGCTCTGCTGGCCAAGCTGCGCCAGCACGAGGTGGAGGTGGAGTGGAGTTGCCCCTGGGATCTGGAGCAGGCGGAAGCCTGGCAGCAACAAACCGGCGGGTGGGTTTTGGACTGTCGCGGCCTGGGATCCCGAACAGAATGGGGTGGGCAGTCACCGCTGCGGGGAGTTAGAGGTGAGGTGGTACGTCTGTATGCCCCGGAAGTAGCTTTGCGGCACCCGACCCGGCTGTTGCACCCCCGCTACCCGATCTACATCGCTCCCAAGCCGGGGCACCTGTTTGTGGTGGGAGCCACCGAAATTGAATCCGAGGATCGCTCGCCGGTGAGTGTCCGCTCGGCTCTGGAGCTGCTCAGCGCCGCCTACGCCGTCCACCCTGCCTTTGCCGAAGCGCGTATCCTGGAATTAGGCAGCCAATGTCGTCCCACCTTGGCGAACCACTTGCCAGCCGTGGTGGAGTGCGCGCCTCGCCTGTTGCAGATCAACGGCCTCTATCGCCATGGCTTTATGATCTCCCCGGCTATCCACGATGCCGTCTTGGAGTATCTTCACCACGGCAGTTGCCGCCTTGCTCAGGAGTTGGGGATCCCTTTTCAGGTACAGGCTGCCCCTCTTGCCGGTGAATCCCTGTCGCCATGCGTGTCTTGATCAACCAAAAGCCTTACGATTTGCCGGAGGGCACCACGCTGGCCGAGGCGATAGCCCAGGTGGAGATCAGTGGCCCTTTTGCGGTGGCGGTTAATCTAGAGTTTGTGCCGCGCGCCCAGTACGAGCGAACTCGTCTGCAAGAAGGCGACCAGGTGGAGATTGTCGCGCCGGTTGCCGGCGGCTAGTGCCCGACTGCCTCCCCTCAGATCCCGCATTTTTGCCCCTCAGCGATGTCCACTCTTCTTCCTGTCTCCCCCTCGACTCGGGCCGATGAGGATCCCTTGGTGCTCTACGGCCAAGCGCTGCCCAGCCGCCTGATGCTGGGGACGGCTCGCTACCCTTCGCCCGCCATTTTGGAGCAGGCGGTGGTGCGGGCACAGCCCTGTTTGTTGACCGTTTCCCTGCGGCGCCAGGGGGCGCTGGGGTCGGAAGCTTCCCAAGGGTTTTGGGCCCTGCTCCAGAAGCTAGGGATCCCGGTTCTGCCCAACACCGCCGGCTGCCACAGCGTGCAGGAGGTAGTCACCACAGCGGAGATGGCGCGGGAGGTGTTCGGCACCAACTGGATCAAGCTGGAGCTCATTGGGGATGACTACACCTTGCAGCCGGATCCGGTGCAACTGCCCACTGCCGCTGCCGAACTAATCCGTCGCGGCTTCAAGGTTCTGCCCTATAGCACCGACGATCTGGTGCTGTGCCAGCGGCTCTTGGATGCCGGTTGTGAAGTGGTGATGCCCTGGGCCGCTCCCATCGGCACCGGCAAGGGCCCCCTCAACCCCTACAACTTGCGCTTGCTGCGAGAGCGGATCGAGGCGCCCCTGATCGTGGATGCCGGCCTGGGCCTGCCCTCCCACGCCTGCCAGGTGATGGAGTGGGGCTTCGATGGGGTGCTGTTGAATACAGCGGTGGCCTTGGCTCGGGATCCGGTGGCAATGGCCGAGGCCTTTGCGGAAGCAGTGCGCGCAGGCCGGCGAGCCTACCTGGCCGGCGCGATGACCCCCCAGGAAGCGGCTCAGCCCAGCACACCGGTTCTCGGCACCCCCTTCTGGCACCAAGGGTGAGCAGCTTAGGCGGCAGGCTTTTGGGCCTGGATCACCTGCAAAGCCCCCCCGGCGTGCAGGGTCTGCCGGACGGATTGCCAGCCCTGCTGCTGCAAGTACTGCGGCAGATCCAACTTGAGCAAGTTCCAGGCGGTCTCGGTTTCAAACAGGGCCAGAAAGAGGGCCAGCCCAGGCCATATCCAAGGTTGGCAAGGCGCGTGCAAGTCCAGGATCAAAAGCCCTCCCCCCGGCTTGAG
The DNA here is from genome assembly GCF_047462355.1 of Synechococcus sp. H55.9. NCBI lineage: Bacteria > Bacillati > Cyanobacteriota > Cyanophyceae > Synechococcales > Synechococcaceae > Synechococcus > Synechococcus sp. H55.9. Next base: position 19,592 of record NZ_JANSJB010000027.1, read on the forward strand.
CACCCGCCACCCTTCCCGCAGCACCTGTTCCAGGTCAGGAAAAGGCAGCTCGTGCAGGGCCAAGCTGGTGTGCACCCAATCAAAGCTGTTGGCAGGAAAGGGCAGATCCTGGGCAAAGGCTTCCACAAATTCCACCTTGGGGAGGCGTTGGCGAGCTGCCGCCAGGGCTTTGGGGGAAGCATCCAGGCCGACAACGTTTTGGCTCAGCTCGGCTAGGATTGGAGTCACTTCGGCAGGGCCACAGCAGAGATCCAATACCCGCTCCTGGGGCTGGATGGAGATCCCTTGGAGGGGCAACCGGCGCAGTCGCTCATATCCCCCCACTGCTAGGGCAGCCGCACGGCTGATGCTGCGGTAAAGCCAGGGAAAGCGGTAGCTCCAGTCGCGCAGGAAGGTGGCCATAGGCAGGGATCCCTTGGGGCTTTTCCAGCCTACCTGTGAGACGGCTCCCCTGTCTCCTTGCTGTTGTTGGCCCCTCACCCCCAACCCCTCTCCCAGAGGGAGAGGGGAGTTGGCCCGGCTATTTTTGCCTGATGTGGAACTTTTTTCTGCCGGCAATCGTCTAGGCCGACAAGGCATCTTGGGCCTTTTCTCCACCCACCTGCTGGTATGACTCAGTTTGAGCTGCCTCCTTCCCCTTCCGCAAGGCCTGGCCGGCACAGCGTGATCTGGCTGGTGGCTGCGGCGGGGCTGACAGTCTTGCTCTGGCGGTTTCCCTGGGGCAATTACCTCCTCTACCCCTTTACTTTGTTGGCCACCTGGTTTCACGAGATGGGCCATGGCCTGATGGCACTGCTGTTGGGGGGGGAGTTTCATCGTCTTGAGATCTATCCCGACGGCTCGGGGCTGGCCATTCACAGTGGCGAGCTGTTTTTGGGGCGGGTGGGGCGGGCCTTGGTGGCCGCTGCCGGGCCGATGGGGCCGCCCATAGCTGGGGCCCTGTTCATCCTCACCTCCCGCCGCCGCAGCACAGCTCGGCTGGGGCTGGTATTTTTGGGATCCCTGTTGTTGCTCTCGACGCTGCTCTGGGTGCGTTCCCCCTTTGGCCTTTTGTTCCTCCCGGCCATGGGTTTGGGCATCCTGGCAGTAGCTCGCTGGGCTGCCTCTTGGTTACAAAGCTTTGCCCTGCAGTTTTTGGGGGTGCAAGCCTGTGTGAGCACCTATCACCAGCTCGACTATCTTTTTATGGACGCTGCTGTCATCGACGGGCGGCTGATCCTCTCCGATTCCAGCCAGATTGCCCAAAACCTGTTTTTGCCCTACTGGTTCTGGGGAGGGGTGATGGCGGTGTTTTCTTTGGTTCTGCTGATCACCAGCTTGCAACTGGCCTTTCGCGACTAGGGGGCAAAGCCGCAATTCTGGAAGTGATTGTTGTCACCTAAAAATCCGTCGCCCATCACTGCCCAGCCGAAAAAACCGCCGCTACAGTAGGGGGCATGAGGAGTGTGGGAGCGGATTATGTGGCGAGACGTTATTGGACTGGCTCTGGCGGCTACGCTGCTGTTGATCAGCAAAACGGCGGCCGATACCCTCGGCCAGAACCAAGAGCCAACTCATTCTGCTCCGCTGCAAGATCAGCTGCTGCAATAAAGTTGTGCTGCTGCGATCCCAAGCCGTCATTGCGTTGCCGTTTTGTGCAACACTCATCCTAAGAGAATCTGCAGAGCCTTTTCACTAGGCTTGGGATCCCGATGCGCATAGCCCTGTTTACGGAAACGTTTCTGCCCAAGGTGGATGGCATCGTTACGCGGCTTTGCCACACGGTGCGCCATCTGACGGCCCGCGGCAACTCGGTGCTTATCGTCGCGCCTCAGGGGGCGCCCAGGCGGTTTGCCCGGGCGCGGGTTTACGGGATCCCAGGCTTCCCCTTGCCTTTGTACCCGGAGTTGAAGCTGGCTGCTCCCGGCCCCGCCATCGGCAGGGTGCTCAACCGCTTCCGACCGGATGTCATCCACGTGGTCAACCCGGCGGTTTTGGGGTTGGGGGGCCTCTACTACAGCCAAGCGATGGGGATCCCGCTGGTGGCCTCCTACCACACCCATCTGCCGAAGTATCTGAAGCACTACGGGCTGGGCTTTCTGGAGGGAGTTTTGTGGAACCTCCTCAAGCTGGGGCACAATTTGGCGCGGGTCAACCTCTGCACCTCGACGGCCATGATGCAGGAGCTGAGCGCCCACGGCATCGAGCGGGTGCAACTGTGGCAGCGGGGAGTGGATACGGAGCTGTTTCATCCGCAGGCTGCCGACCCAGAGATGCGGGCCCGGCTCACGGCGGGTCAGCCGGAGCGGCCGCTGTTGCTCTACGTAGGTCGGCTCTCGGCGGAAAAAGAGGTGGGGCGGATCCGGGTGTTGCTGGAGCAGATCCCGCAGGCGCGCCTGGCTATCGTGGGCGACGGGCCGGAGCGGGGATCCCTGGAGCAACATTTTGCCGGCTACGACGTGGTGTTTACGGGCTATTTACAGGGGCAAGACCTAGCGGCGGCCTTTGCGTCCGCGGATCTGTTCGTGTTCCCCTCCCGCACCGAGACGTTGGGCTTGGTCTTGTTGGAGGCCATGGCTGCCGGTTGTCCGGTAATCGCCCCCCGCTGCGGCGGCATTACCGATGTGGTGGACAGCGGCCGCAACGGCTTTCTGTTCGATCCGGACTCCGACAGCGACTTTGTCCAGGCCACGCGGCAGCTCTTAGAGGGCACCGGGCAGCGGCAGCTCTTCCGGCAGCAGGCCCGGCAAGAGGCTGAGCGCTGGAGTTGGTCGGCGGCCACACAACAGTTGGAGGAGTACTACCGCACCGTCATCGCCGATGAGGACTCTGGCCGAAGAGCACAAGCGGGATCCGGCAAGAGCGCAGGCAGCGTCTGAACAGATTGCACACTCAGTGGAGCGGATCAGAGGATTGCTCCTTTGGCCCAACTCTGGCAGGTGAGCGGGGATCCCGGCCAGATTTAAGATAGGAATGCGTCTTCAGCCCTTGTCTTGTTGCCTGACCCCCACCCCCTGCGCATCAGCCTGTTGCTGGATTGGGAGCCGCCAGCAGAGGAACCTCTGGCTTGCGAGGACTGGCTACCCCCGCAGCGTTTCGTCGTCGAGTGTTTTCAGGATCAAGCGGCCTTTCTAGAAGCCCTCAGAAAACAAGACGGCCATGTCGATTGCTTGGTGCTTCTGGTGGATCCCGGTCGGCTGCAGGAGTTGCACGATCTGGGTAATCAGCTCTGCGCCTGGGGGCTTCTGCTGCCGACCGTGTTGGCCATTGTGCTGGAAGAATCCCATCTGGAGACCGAAGAACACTCCTCTCGGGTAAAGGCATTGCTCAAGCGGGAGCAATTTTTTTACCACAATGCCACTCTTGTTCGTCCCATTTCGCCGCAAGAGCTGAAGGGACAGGCGCGGGCCGACTGTTCCGGATCCCCTTCCGTCATAGAGCTGCTGGTGGATCGGGCCATCGCCTTGTTTCTGCAGATGTCTCCCACCTGCGGTCTCCCGCAGGGCCCAGTGCATCCCAGCGATCAGCCCTACCTGGCTTACAGCAACCAACAACAGCGACGGCTGGCGGAGAAACTGCGGGAACGGCTGGGCTATGCCGGAGTGTACTATCATCGTGACCCAGAGCTGTTTTATCGGCGCCTCCCACCCCACGAGCAGCGAGCCTTGATGCAGCGGCTGCGCGGCCTGTACCAAACCATTGTCCTGGAATACTTTCAGTCTCCTGAGACCGCCAATGCCCGCATCGACGAGCTGGTGGCCCTTGCCTTCTTTGCCGACATCGGCGCTGCTCAACTGCTGGAGCTGCACATGAACTTGATGGAGGACTTTGCCAAACAACTGAAACTGGAAGGCCGCAGCGAAGAGATCCTGCTAGACTACCGCCTCACCCTGATCGATGTGATGGCCCACCTGAGCGAAATGTACCGCCGCTCCATTCCCAAACCTGCCCCAAGGGATCCCTGATATGTCCACTCGCAAAGCCTATGTCCTCAAGCTCTACGTGGCGGGCAACACCCCCAGTTCTCTGCGTGCCCTCAGCACCTTGCAAGACATCTTAGAAAAGGAATTCCGCGGCGTGTACAGTCTGAAGGTGATCGATGTCTTGAAAAACCCGCAACTGGCAGAGGAAGATAAGATCTTGGCAACGCCGACCTTGGCCAAAATCCTGCCGCCACCGGTGCGGAAGATTATTGGCGATCTGTCCAACCGCGAGAAAGTGCTCATCGGCCTGGATCTGCTCTACGAAGAACTGGACGAAGAGACTTGAGACAGGCCACGAGGGCAAGGAGAATGGGATGAACCAATCATTGGGGCCTTCTGAGCCAGAAAAGCCACAGGATAACGCCGCAGAGGACTCCACCGAACCAACCACAGACAACCACCCAGCGAGTCTATCGGAGCTGCGTGGGATCCCGAAAAAACAGACGGGCATCGAGGGCTTTGAAGACATCAGCCACGGTGGGCTGCCCCTGGGACGCACCACCTTGGTCAGCGGCACCTCTGGTACCGGCAAAACTCTGTTTGCCATTCAATTCCTTTACAACGGCATCGTGAAGTATCAAGAGCCGGGGATCTTTGTCACCTTTGAGGAAACCCCCGCCGATATCATTCGCAATGCCTCCAGCTTTGGCTGGGATCTGCAGGCTCTCATCGACAGGGGCCAACTGTTCATCCTGGATGCCTCCCCCGATCCCGAAGGCTACGAGGTGAGCGGCAATTTCGACTTGTCGGCCCTTATCGAGCGCATCCAGTACGCCATCCGCAAATACAAAGCCAAGCGGGTCTCCATCGACTCGGTGACGGCCATCTTTCAGCAATACGACCCTGCCGGCGTGGTGCGGCGAGAGCTGTTCCGCCTGACGGCCCGCCTCAAGCAGGCCAATGTCACCACCGTCATGACCACCGAGCGCACCGACGAGTACGGCCCCATCGCTCGCTACGGCGTGGAAGAATTTGTCTCCGACAACGTGGTGATCCTGCGCAACATTCTGGAAGGCGAGAAGCGGCGGCGCACCATCGAGATCTTGAAGCTGCGGGGCACCACCCACATGAAGGGGGAATATCCCTTCACCATCACCAACGACGGGATCAACATCTTCCCGCTGGGGGCCATGCAACTGACGCAGCGCTCCTCCAATGTGCGCGTTTCTTCGGGTATCGAGAAGCTGGACGAGATGTGCGGCGGTGGCTTCTTCAAAGACTCGATTATTTTGGCCACCGGCGCCACCGGCACGGGCAAAACCTCGCTGGTGAGCAAATTCCTAGAGCGGGGTTGTCTGGATGGGGAACGCTGCATTCTCTTCGCCTATGAAGAATCGCGGGCGCAGCTTTCCCGCAACGCCTCCTCCTGGGGCATTGAGCTGGAAGAGTTCGAGCGGCAGGGCCTCCTTAAGATCATCTGCGCCTATCCGGAGTCGGCTGGCCTGGAAGATCACCTGCAGAAGATCAAAACGGAGATGATGGCCTTCAAGCCCTCTCGCATGGCCATCGACTCGCTGTCGGCGCTGGCGCGGGGGGTGAGCCAAAATGCCTTCCGCCAGTTTGTTATTGGGGTAACCGGCCTGGCCAAGCAAGAGGAGATCACCGGCTTTTTCACCAACACCACCGACCAATTCATGGGATCCCATTCCATCACCGAGTCCCACATCTCCACCATCACCGACACGATCATCCTGCTGCAATACGTGGAGATCCGCGGCGAGATGGCCCGCGCGCTCAATGTCTTCAAAATGCGGGGATCCTGGCACGACAAAGGGATCCGCGAGTACCTGATCTCCAATGCAGGCATCCAAATCCGCGATTCCTTCCGGGGCTACGAGCGCATCATCAGCGGCTCCCCGACCCGCATCAATGTGGACGAGAAAAACGAGCTTTCCCGGATTGTGCAAAACGTCCAGGCCCTCGAGGAAGAAGGGTTTTGAGTGGCCACTGCCAGAGGCGCCGTTTTCACTCCTGATTTCGCTACCGGAAAGGACATAGAGTGGAAAGCATAGGCAGTGGCTGTGAGAGTATGGCTCCTTCACAAAGACGGCGCCGGCGACTTCGATTTGGGATCTGGGCCATGGTG
>NZ_JANSJB010000028.1:0-3301 GCF_047462355.1 Synechococcus sp. H55.9
CAGCCTCAACATCGGCAGCTTGCAACTGCCTCTCTCTTTGCAACTGGAGTCTTCGCTGGCCGGCATCATTCAGGGATCCCTGGTGTTGTTTGTCTTGTTGACCCAGGGGATCAGCCGCCGCTATTTCCTGACCAAAGGGAAGCAGAACCCTTAATTGCCCTTTCAGTACCGCTCGAAATGTGGCCGGTACCGGGGAAAGCTAGCTGGATCTGGCCAGCCGTGCAACAGTCTGCAACAAGCTCCTTTTTTTCAACGCACGCGAAAGCCGACCCGACCCCGTTCAACATCAAAGGCAACATCAGTGTTGAAAAACAGCGGCATGCCCAACAGTTGCACCCCCTGGTTGCCGCTCACAAAAATTCGATCTCGACTGGGCGTAATCGGAAAGCCAACTCGAATACGGTAGTCGAAAGCCCCCTCCAACACTGCTCGCCATTCCGCCCCAGGGGGGAGAGTCGAGGTGGAGAAGGGAGCTGCTCCCAACAGCCTGACGTTGAGGAAAATGTCGGAAGAGCCGCTGTCGAACTGGGTGGGGCTGAGGGCATTTTGGATGGAAGTATTGCTGATGCTGTAGGCCACTTGCAAAGCCTCATCCCGCCAGATGGGGGTGCCATCGGGAAAGCTCCCCACTTGGGGAAACTGCCGGAAATTAAAGCCGGCGGTGTTGTTGTCCGTCAGGCCAACCGTGAAAAGGCCCTGGGTGGAGTTGAAGCCGCCCGTTTGGATCATGTACCCGGAGCGAAAATTGCCCGGCAGACGGGTGAGCGGACTGAACAGCTCCGGATCGGGGCTGCGCTCATCGAGGGACGTGCCCAGGATCCCGGCAAAAGGCCGCCCCACCCCAAACAGGTTGTCTGAGCAATTGGCTACCAGCGCGTCCACACAGGCGATGCGGTCGATCAACTGAATCGTTACCGGCTCTCGACTGGGGATCCCGCCGATGCTGAAGGGGGCACGGGCCAATACGCCGACAAACTGGGTGCCATCGGCAAAGGTGACGGTAGAAGGGATCTCCGTCCGTTCTAGGCCGAAGCGACCTGCCGCCGCCGATACAATGCGCAGACCTGCCGAGCCGGTGTCCAAGAGCAACTCCGCGCCGGCCCCGGCCACCCCCACGTTCAAGCCGAGCAACTTAAAGCGGCTGTTGCCCAGCGTGCGCACCGGCATGGGAATCGACTCAGTTCCCGCTTGCGGCGGGAGAGGGATCAACACCGGGGCGACAGATTCCCCCTGGCCAGCACATCCAACACCGAGCAGCAGCAAAGCCAGCATCACCATCAGAGCCGGCAACATCCCCCCCGACCGTGGCTCATCCTTTGGGCTCGACCTCACTTGCATTGGATCATCCGCACAGCAACAGCTCCGCTTGCCAATCGACCACCTTTTGGAAGCGAAAAGCGCCCGCCAATGCCCCCCAAACCTGCCGGTGGGTGATGGGATCCATGCCTCGGTCATGGCTGCAAAACTCGCTCTCGCTCAGGTGCAAGGTGGTCTGCAAATAAGTAGTCTGGCCGTTGCGCACCACGCAACACCGGCACCCCGGCTCCGTCACGCCCACAAAGCCAGATCCCTCCCGTCGCACCTGCACATCGCACCCAGGCAAATAAGCCAGATCGGCGGCGCTCAGTTGGCGCAGTTGGTCTGCCCTCTCCCGGGCACAGCCTCGCCACCGCTGCGGCTCCAGCGGACGGTAGTTGCGAATCCGGATCCCGGCGCCCACCTGAGTCAATTCCACCACCGCCTGCCGATAGGGATCCTCCAAATGGCCGCTGTAAGCTTGCTCCACATAAAAGCCAATCCCACCCAACACTTGAGCCGGCAAGGGGCGATAGGCCACCCGGATGGAAGCAAAAAAGGGCGGATTCTCCCAGGCTTGCTCTTGGTTGCTGAAGTCTCCTGCCAGCCAGCGCGCCATCTGTAGCAGTTCCGGGGAAGCGGTGCGATCAAACCCGACAGGCATAGGCAATCATCCAAAAGTTCTGTAAAGGCGTATACCGAAAATTGCCGGCATCGAGAAAAGCCTTCTCAGATTTTGCCCCAACCCCAGGCCCATCCAAGGATCTCAGCAAATGTTAAATTATGTCTCTTTTCTGAGAGTGTTCGCCCCGACACCGAAAATGGCTCCCTGCCAAGCGGCAAAGCCGCGATCGAGGCTGACACCTTTCTTTATATTGTAAAGCTAAGCAAAGTACCATGTTCTTTTGTAAAAAACTCCCGCTAAAAAGATGGAGAGCGTTGGCCGGGATCGCAGATGGGAAGCAGCTTGGAAAGCAATCCAACTCTTTTTGCGCGAGGTGAAGGCAATTTACATTTTTTGATGCAACCGCTTCCTGCCTTCGCGGTAGAAAAAGACTGGAAACAAGGGGAGCCGACTTTTCCCCCTCTGCCCAGTTGCGGTTGGCGGCAGCGGCTGAGGGTTCTGATCCAAGTCCAATTCTTTGGATTGCAACCTGGAGTAGCTTTACCCTCGGCAGCAGCTTACCTTTGCTGGAGGATAGGGGCTTTGCTGGCTCATCTTGGTTCTCTTGGCTTTGACCCCGTCGGTGGGTCTGTAGGCCAAGCAGCGCCCATCGGCACTGAGGATCCAAGCAGTGTCGCCCTTCCGACTGGCGTGTGTCCTCCGGTCGGCGGTAGGGAATGTGGATTCATAACCTCTTTTATTTTCGCTAGGGAGATTGAAAACCATGAACGATGTATTTGGCAAAGTGGTTGCCCAAGCTGACTCCAAAGGTGCTTTCCTGGGGGAGAACGAGTTTGCGGCTCTCCAGCAGGTGATTGCTGAGGGCAACAAGCGTTTGGATGCTGTGAACCGCCTCACCAGCAATGCTTCTAAGATCGTGACCGATGCCATCCGTCAATTGTTTGCCGAGGAGCCCAATTTGAACGCTCCCGGTGGCCCTGCCTACCCCAGCCGTAACGTGGCTGCCTGCATGCGGGATATGGACATCATCCTCCGCTACATCACCTACGCCGTGGCAGCCGGAGATGCCAGCGTGCTGAACGAGCGCTGCTTGAACGGCCTGCGGGAGACCTATCAAGCCTTGGGCACCCCCGGTAGCTCGGTGGCCAACGGCATCCAAAAGATGAAAAAAGCCGCGGTGGCGGTGGTGAACGACCCCAACGGGATCACCCGGGGCGATTGCAGCGCTCTGATTGCCGAAATCGAATCCTACTTCGATCGCGCCGCTGCGGCTGTCGTTTGATCCCTTTTGGGCCAGAGCTTCTGCTGTAGACGGATCCAGTTGTGAAGACCACTCTGGAATCCAAAGCAGCTTAGGTTGACAGGGGATCCCTGGAAAAG
>NZ_JANSJB010000028.1:3401-9781 GCF_047462355.1 Synechococcus sp. H55.9
CGACTTTGAATCTTTTGCTTTGTTTTTGCATTGAGCTTAAGTAAAGGAGCGTTTTGAATCATGCAAACCCCAATTGTTGACGCCATTGCTACTGCCGATAGCCAAGGGCGCTACCTGAGCAACAGCGAATTGCAAGCCATCAATGGCCGTTTTCAGCGAGCTGCCGCCAGCATGGAAGCCGCCCGCGTCCTGAGCAGCCGTGCCGACGAGCTGGTGCGCGGTGCCACCGAAGCGGTTTACGCTAAGTTCCCCTACACCACCCAGCCGGGCGGGCAGTGCCACACCCAGGCCGGCAAAGACAAGTGCGCCCGCGATGTGCGCCACTACCTGCGCTACATCACCTACTGCTTGGTAGCCGGTGGCACCGGCCCTCTGGACGAGTATCAGTTGGCCGGGATCCGCGAGATCAACGCCGCTTTTGAACTCTCCCCCAGTTGGTTTATCGAAGCCCTGCGCTACATCAAAGCCAACCACGGCCTGACCGGGCAAGCGGCCACCGAAGCCAACACCTACATCGACTACGCCATCAACGCGCTCAGCTAGGCCCTTGGCTTGGGATCCCCCTTGACGCTGGCCAGAAGATAGCTGGCCGGTCGTGCAGGCGCCGGGGGACGAGGTTGTTGAGGGCAACGGTGGTCAGCCTGTTACGGAGTGGAGAGTTCCTTTTAACCGGGTGGGTTTAAGGGGCAGTCTCTCCAGCGAACGAGAGGGCACCGCTGTTGCTCTCATTCAGCTTAGGGCTTTGGCTTTTGTTGATCTCCAAACACAAGCTTTTTGTCAAGTCAATTTGCAATCTGTATTCATCCAGCTCAATCGGGGGAACTAGCATGAGTGCAATCACAGCGGCAAGCCAGATGGGCATCCGGGGTATTACGGAGACCACCCCATTGGAGTTGCGTCCCAATGCCAGCCAGGAGCAGCTCAATGCGGTGCTGCGCGCCATCTATCGTCAGGTGCTGGGCAACGATCATTTGTTTGGGGCGGACAGGAAGGAGCTGGCCAGTGCGGAATCCTTGCTGCGCCAGGGCAGCCTGACGGTGCGCGAGTTTGTGCGACTGATCGCCAAGTCCGAAGCCTATAAGAAGCGGTTTTTCTACCCCAACTCGCAAACCCGTGCCATCGAACTGAATTTCAAGCATCTGCTGGGTCGCGCTCCCACCAGTCCTAAAGATATCGCCCGCCACCTGGACATCTACCAATCGGGCGGCCACAGCGCCGAGATCGACTCCTACATCGACAGCCCGGAATACCTGGAAGCTTTTGGCGACAACATCGTCCCCTATCCGCGCGGGTTTGAATACCGCAAGGCCCATACCACCCGCGACTTCACCAACCTTTTTGCCCTCTACGGAGGCTACGCCAACAACGACCGCTCCCAGGGGCCCAGACCCCGCTTGATGATGCCTCTGGCCACCGGCTTTACCCCGGCCATTCGCCGCATCGGGGTGCGGGGCCTGCTGCCGCCCAGCCCCATTTCCAAGCACCTGGGGCCGCCAACGGGCCAGTCGGATCGCATGTTCTGTGTGGAAGTGACCCGACTGTTGAATCCGCCTTCAGCTCTGGCCACCTCCAGCCGGGTGCGCAAATCCAACCAGCAGATCTTCGTCTCCGCCGATCAACTGTCGGCGACGATGCAGCGGCTGCTCAAATCGGGCGCCAAGATTGTCAGCGTCCGCAGCGCTTGATCCCTTCTGCGTGTTTTCTTCGTTGTTGACTTCATGACCACTGCTGTTCCTTCGGATCCCAATCCGTCGGTGGATCTCACGCCGGCTGGTCAGGTCGCCAAGCTGCGCCACGGGGATCCGGGGGAACGCTACTATGCTGCTTGGTGGCTGGGGCGCATGCGCATCCCCGAAGGGATCCCGGCCCTGATCGAAGCTCTGGCGGATGAAACGGATCGCACAGCTCAAGGGGGATATCCGCTGCGGCGCAATGCTGCTCGCGCCCTGGGCAAACTGGGATCCCTTGCCGGGATCCCAGCACTAAAAGGGGCTTTGTTTTGCTCCGATGGCCAAGTGGTGGCAGCCGCCGCCCAAGCGCTGGTGGAGATCGCTCTGGCCAACAACCTCGATGGGGATCCTGAGGAAGTGGAAAAGCTGGGATCCGCTTTGCTGGAAGGGCTGCGCTTTGTGGAGCAAGGGCTGGAGACGGAAGCGCAAGCCGCCCTAGAGGCGATTATCGAGGCTCTTGGTCACCTGCAAGTGGCCGCTGCCCTGGAGCCAATCCGCCTTTACCTAGAGCACACGTCCATTCGTTTGCAATGCGCGGCAGCGCGGGCCTGCTATCGTCTGACTGGGGATCCGGCTTTTGCCCAGCGTCTGCTCTCGGTATTGGAGCACACCAACATCCACCTGCGGCGGGCTGCTCTCCTGGATTTGGGGGCCAGCGGCTATTTGCCGGCGGCACAGGCCATTGCAGCGGCGGCGGTGGAGTCCAACATCAAGCTGCTCGCCCTCAAGCAGTTGGTGGAGATGAACCTAAAACACCAAGAATCCCCCAGCGCCAAGCTGCAGCAGGTGCTGCGGCTGATCGACGAGCTGCTTTGAGCTGCAGGCTCTTGCAGGCTTTCTGTAGAGGTGTTCCCCAAGCGCTCCTCGCTGCTATGGCGAGTGCTCACAAAGCAACTAGAGCAGACGTTCGGTTGCTGCTGGTGCCGCCTGCCTATTCTTCGCAGACCTGCCGGTAGGTCAGGAAACCCCACCCGCCCATGCGGTGGGGTAGTCCATGTGCTCAGTAACCGCAAGTTGACACCAAAGGGATGATTTTGTCAAAGTGAATACAGAATAAAGTTAAGGCTTACCCTTTCAGCTTGTTTTTGTCTTTTCGGTCGCTTGGGTTGCGTGAAGGAGAGATCCCCTTTGGGCAGCCTTGAGGTGGCGGCTTTTTTAAGCTCTTTAGAGAAAGTAAAGATCGATCAACTGAACCAAGGGAGTTTTCCTATGCAACTGACCTATCGGGGTATTGCCCATGAGTTTGTTTCACCCTCTGCGGCGATTCAGAATCGGCAGGGCGTGCCGGCTCGGCATCGAGGTTTGGAGTGGAGCTGGCCAGCTCAATCCGTAGCCGTGGCGCTGCCTCAGTCTTTTGCCTTCATGTATCGAGGTGTGGCCCTCCAGTCTGAAACAAGGGTGACGGCGGCGAGCCCTGAGGTGAAAGGGATCCCGGCAGCAGTTGTCTCCCCTCAAGCCTCTTCTCGGAAACACTTTATGAGCTTGGTTGAGGAAACCCATCGGCGGAACCTGCTGCACCGGCTGCAGGAGCGCATCCGTTCTGCCCAAACCCGTGGGGATGAGCATTTGTTGCAGCAACTGGAGCAGGAACGGCAACTGTTGGCTTGAGGGCTGCCCTCTCTTATAAAAGGAGCCTGACGGAACCTGCAAATGCCGCATAATGGGGGACGGTTCCCAGGGATGTGGTGAGGGATCCCGGCAGCCGTTGGTTGTTGAGGCAGGGGTTAGGGCAGCGTGATAGAGGAGTCCGCCACGCAGGAGTCTTCCGCCCTGCCGTCCCGTTCTTTGCTCTCGGTGGCAGGGCTGGTGGCAGGGGCCACGCTGCTCAGCAAGGGCATGGGGTTTGTCCGGCAGGCTCTGATCGCGGCAGTCTACGGGTCAGGGCCGGAGTACAGCGCCTTTAGCATAGCCTACGTCCTGCCCGGCTTTTTGTTGATCTTGCTGGGTGGGATCAACGGCCCTTTCCACAGCGCCATCGTCAGCATTCTCAAAAAACAGCGGGATCCTGGCAGAGAGGATCCGACCGTCTGGCTGGAAGCGATTTCCACCCTAGTGGGCTGTTTGCTCTTGGCGGTGACCTTGGGCCTCTGGTGGGGAGCCGACTGGGTGGTGCGCCTGAATGCGCCAGGGGCCAGCCCCGAAGTCCACGCTTTGGCCGCTGCGCAACTGCGGATCATGGCCCCCCTGGCCTTGCTCTCGGGCTGGATTGGGATCGGCTTTGGGGCGCTGAATGCGGCCGAGCACTACCTCTTGCCCGCCCTCAGCCCCCTGATCTCCAGCTTGGCGGTGATCGGGATCCTGGTCACGTTGGGGTGGACAGGGATCCCGACGTTGCTAGCCTGGGGTGTGCTCATCGGCGCCATTGCCCAGTGGCTGGCGCAGGTGCCTCTGCAGATGCGGCTGGGGCTGGGGCGGCTGCGGCTGTGCTTTGAGTGGGGATCCCCGCAGGTGCGGGCGGTGGGCCTGCTGATGCTGCCGGCGGTGATCTCCTCCGGCATGATCCACATCAATGTCTACGTGGATCTCTTTTTTGCTTCTTTCGTGCCCGGGGATCGCACCATCGGCAACTTGGGCTATGCCCAGCTTTTGGTGCAAACCCCCCTGGGGATTCTCTCCAACATGGTGCTGGTGCCCCTGATGCCCCTCTACGCCCAGTTGGCGGGGGATGGATCCCGTTGGCCGGAGCTGCGCCAGCGCATCCGCCAAGGGCTGATGGTTACGGCCATCCTCACCCTGCCCCTTGCGATGGTGTTGGTGGCCCTGGCCGAACCTATCGTTCAAGTGGCCTACCAGCGCGGTCGCTTTGCGCCGGAGGTGACGCAGGAGGTGGCGGCCCTGCTGATGGCTTATGGGCTGGGGATGACCTGTTACCTGCTGCGGGATGTGTTGGTGCGCATCTTCTACGCCCTGGAGGACGGGGCTACACCTCTGCACATCAGCGGCCTGGCCATCGGCCTGAATGCCCTGCTGGACTTCCTGTTTTTGCCAACCTTTGGAGCACCGGGCATTGCCCTGGCTACGGCAGGCGTTAACCTGATGGCTCTGATTGGCCTGGGGATCCGCCTCCACCGGCGTCTGCCGGGGATCCCTTGGCGGGAGATGGGGCAGGCCCTGCTGCCCTTGCTGGGGATCACCACCTTGGCCGGGGCCCTCAGCCATTGGCTGTGGACGCAACTGCGCTCCCAGCAGATCCTGGGATCCCCTTTGATCACCACCGCCCTCTGGGCCGGTCTGGCCGCCGGCATCGGTCTCAGCTTGTTTGCGGCGGGGGCCCTGTATTTGCGGATCCCGGAAGTGAACTGGCTGGCAGCCCGGATCCAGACGCGCTTGAGCAAGATTGCCAGCCGGCGATCTCCATCCAGACCCTAGGCAGGCCCGACTAGCTGATGGCTTCGAGGTAGTCTCGCACCCGGTTGCGCCGCTTCGGCTGCCGCAGTTTTTGCAGGGCTTTGGCCTCGATTTGCCGTACCCGCTCCCGCGACAGATCCAAGGCGCGACCAATTTCCGCCAGCGAGTAGGTGCGCCCATCTCCCAAGCCAAAGCGCATGCGGATCACATCCCGCTCGCGGCTGGTGAGATCCGCCAGCAACTGCTGCAGATCGCGATGCAGGGCCTCCCGCATCATCGTCTCTTCGGGGGAGATGTCGTCGGTTTCCAGCAGATCCCCCAGTTCGGTGTCTTTGTCTTTGCCCACCTTAGTTTCCAGAGAGACCGAGCGCGGCACCCGTACCAACAGCTCTCGTACTTGAGGCGGGGTCATCTCCAATTCGGAGGCGATATCTTCAATGGTGGGAGTGCGACCTTTTTCTTGGGAGAGCTTGCGCTGCGCCTTCTTGATCTTGTTCAGTTTCTCGGTGATGTGGACGGGCAGGCGGATGGTGCGGCTCTGGGTGGCGATGGCGCGGGTGATGCCCTGCCGGATCCACCAGTAGGCGTAGGTGCTGAAGCGATAACCCTTCTTGGGGTCGAACTTCTCCACCGCCCGCTCCAGGCCCAGCGTGCCCTCTTGGATCAAGTCCAGCAGTTCCAGGCCTCGATTTTGGTACTTCTTGGCCACCGACACCACCAGGCGCAGGTTGGCCTTGATCATGTGCTCTTTGGCACGATTGCCAGTCCGCTGGATCTGCTGCAGCTTTTCGGGGGTGAGGTTGGCCCACTCGGGGTATTGGTTGGCTTTGGCCACCCATTCGGCGGGAGTGGGATCCCGTCCCAGCTCCTTCTGCAGGCGCAGGCGTATGTCCAAGAGCTTCATGTAGTCTTGGACTTTTTGGGCCAGGGCCACCTCTTCATCGCGCCCCAAGAGGGGAACACGCCCGATCTCCTGCAGATAGAGGCGTACCAAGTCGGTGGAGCGACGAGTCGGCTCCTCTTCCAAAAACTCGCTTTCGGCCAGATCGACCTCTACCTCCTCCGGAGGATCGAGGAGATCGCCATCCAACAAAACATCGTTGAGTTCAGGTTCGTAGTTAGACATGTAGGGTGTTGCTGAAACAGCGATAGAGGCAGGCCGTCAAGTGGGCTGAGCAAGCAGTGGTGATGGCTGTAGAGCCGGTTGGGCTTAAGTATTCCCCAGTACCGAGGGCTTCGCGCTATCATCATCCAAACGGATGAAACACTGCCCTCAGCCCGACTTCATGCCCATACTTCACA
>NZ_JANSJB010000028.1:9881-22876 GCF_047462355.1 Synechococcus sp. H55.9
TACCGAGGGCTTCGCGCTATCATCATCCAAACGGATGAAACACTGCCCTCAGCCCGACTTCATGCCCATACTTCACAGAGAAAAGCTGAAGTGGTGGAGGGGCCACCCAATGGGCGGAGCGTGAGCCCCTTATCATAACTTAATTATAGTTGCATTTCTCGGCTTAAACGCATGAGATCCAGCGTAGAGCTCCCCCAGCTCAATTGCCACCGCTACTGCCGAAAAGCGCACTGCCCTCGGGACAGTCTCTGCCGGCGAAGCCGGCAACCCATCCATCCTCAAGGTCTAGAGGGTCTAAACTTGAGAAGCAATGTTTTAAGTCATCTGTTAAGTGATCGGATGAGCCGTTCCCGTTCACATATTCTATTCGGCTTGCTGGCGGAGAAGCTCCCCGAAAAGTTAGATTTACCGAACCTACTGACTCCTGGCAGGATGGGCGCTGCTCAGATGCTTGGGATCGCCTTTGCGATGCCAGACGCCACGCTGACCGGGGAAAGAGTTTCAATCTTGGCGCTGACGGTGCTGCTGGCCATCGGCTTATTCTTTTTTCTGCGAGCCTCTGGCAAAGACCGCGTTGAAGCTCGTCTCTATTTTAGCAGTCGCAGCCTGGAGGAAATGGGATCCCTTCTCCGAAAGCACCTGGAAGAGCGGGCCTATTGCTTGCAGTCTGCCGATGCGGAGGGGATCGCCACCTTTGCGGGGCAGGCGCGGGCCAGCACCGGGTTGGCCGTTTTTTTGACGGGGCTGGCGGGGGCGGGGCTGGCCTGTCTGGCTTTGGTGCTGCAGGTGCTGGAGCCGGACTGGGGAGCCTGGCCCTGGACACTGCTGTTGGTCTCTCCTTGGGCGGGCTGGTACTACTGGCGGCGCAGCCACCGCCCGGAGCAGATCCGCCTGAGGTTGCAAGCGGCGGACTCGCCCCCCGGATCCCTGCTGTGGGTGGAGGGGCACCGGGATGAGCTGGAGGTGCTGGCCATTACCTTGGGGCTGCAAGAACGGGATCTGGAGCGGGGATAGACCTAGAGCTCCTTGGGAAAGGGGGGAGCCGGAAGCAAGGACAGTTGATCCCCTTGGGCGGGAGCGACGATCCCATCGGTCTCAGAGTCTTGTTCAGCCTGTTTTTTCTTGGCGGAGAGGCGGCTTTTCCCTTGGTTGCGCAGGCCCAGGCCGATGCGGCTGTGTTGTTCCACCAGGGCCAGCACCTGTTGGGCCCGCTCGATCACCGGCTGGGGCAGGCCGGCCATGCGCCCCACCTCGATGCCGTAGGAGCGGTCGGCTCCCCCCGGCTGCACCTGGTGCAAAAAGATGATGCGATCCCGGAGCTCTTTGACCACCACCTGGAAGTTGGCCACGTTGGGCAGCAGCGTCTCCAGTTGGTTGAGCTCGTGGTAGTGGGTGGCAAAGATCGTGCGGGCGCGCACCTGGGTGGCCAGGTACTCCGCTACCGCCCAGGCAATAGAGAGGCCGTCAAAGGTGGCGGTGCCGCGGCCAATCTCGTCCAAGAGCACCAGGGAGCGCTCGCCGGCGTGGTTGAGGATGTTGGCCGTCTCGTTCATCTCCACCATGAAGGTGGACTGTCCCGTGGCCAGGTCATCCACGGCGCCGATGCGGGTAAACACGCGGTCGCACAGGCCCAGCTCCGCCCGCCGCGCCGGGACAAAGCTGCCCATCTGGGCCAGGATCTGGATCAGCCCAATCTGGCGCAAGTAGGTGGACTTGCCGGACATGTTGGGGCCGGTGAGGACGATGAGATCCGGGCCGTGGGGGGATCCCAGCCGCACCGAGTTGGGGACAAACAGGCCCTGGGGCAAAGATTTCTCCACCACCGGGTGGCGACCCTCTTCGATGATTAAACGGCGATCTGCAGTGATCACCGGGCGGGTGTAGCCCTGCTGCACGGCCACCTCGGCTAGGCCAAACAGAGCATCGACGGCGGCCAGGGTCTGGGCCACCTGGCGGATGGCGGCAGCTTGGGATCCCGCCTCTTGGCGCAACTGCACAAACAGCTCGTACTCCCGCTGGTTGATGTCGGTTTGGGCGGTGAGGATGCGGGCTTCTTTTTCTTTGAGCTCGGGGGTGATGAAGCGCTCTTCGTTGGTTAGCGTCTGCTTGCGGATGTACTCCTTGGGCACCTGCTGCGCCTTGGCGCGGCTGATGCTGAGGTAGTAGCCAAAGGCCTTGTTGAAGCCCACTTTGAGGGTGGGGATGCCGGTGCGCTCGCGCTCGGTTTTCTCCAACTGGGCAATCCATTGGCGGTCTTGCTCCACCTGCTGCCGCAGCCTGTCCAGCTCAGCATCCACCCCAGGCCGGATCAGCCCCCCTTCGGTGAGAATGGGCGGGGGCGAGGGCAAGAGGGTGTGCTCGATGCGCCGGCCCAGGTCAACCAGAGCGGGATCCACCTGCTGTAGGCTCTGCAGGAGGGGAGTTTGGGCTTCGGCCACCAGCTCGGCCAGTTGGGGCAGTTTGCCCAGGGAGGATCCCAGGGCCACCAGCTCGCGCGGGTTGGCAGTGCCGGAGGCGACGCGGTTGGCCAGCCGCTCCAGATCGTAGAGAGAGTCCAGCAGGGATCCCAGGCGGGTGCGCAGGGAGGGGTTTTCCAAGAGCTCCTGGATGGTGTCCTGGCGAAGGCGGATTTGCTCTCGATCCCGCAAAGGCTGCAGCAGCCAGCGGCGCAGGGTGCGCCCGCCCATGGCGGTGCGGCTGTGATCCAAGACCCAGAGCAGGGATCCGACAAAGGCCCCCTCGCGGATGGTCTGGGTCAGCTCCAGGTTGCGGCGGGTTTGGGCGTCCAATATTAGGTAGTCGGTGAGCTGGTAGGTGCGGGGCGGGCGCAGAAGCGGATGGCCCCCTTGGGGAGAGGGCTGCACCAGATTCTTTTGCGTCTCTTCCAGATAGTGGAGCAATCCCCCTGCCGCCCGAATGGCCAGCGGCAGCCCCTCGCAGCCCAAGCCCTCCAGGGAGCGCAGGCCATAGGTCTGCAGTAGGTTGTCCCGCGCCACCGCTAGCTCAAAGGGCTCCGCCGGGCGCAGGGTATAGGCGTACTGGCCGGGTAGGCCCAGGGGGGCTTGGGGATCCCCAGGCCGCATCAGGCCCAGGCCCAGCCCCTCTTCGGTGGGCAGCAGGATCTCCGCCGGCTGCAGCCGGGCCAGCTCCTGTTCTAGCTGCTCTTGCCCCTCACTCTGGCAGACCCAGAACTCGCCGGTGGAAATGTCGGCATAGGCCAGGCCCCAGGCGGTTTGCTTGGAGCCTCGCAGGCGGACAATGGCCGCCAGGTAGTTGTTTTGCCGCGCCTGCAGCAGCTCCTCCTCGATGACCGTGCCGGGGGTGATCACCCGCGTCACTTCCCGCCGCACCAAGCCT
Source organism: Synechococcus sp. H55.9 (assembly GCF_047462355.1). NCBI lineage: Bacteria > Bacillati > Cyanobacteriota > Cyanophyceae > Synechococcales > Synechococcaceae > Synechococcus > Synechococcus sp. H55.9. Next base: position 13,239 of record NZ_JANSJB010000028.1, read on the forward strand.
TTGGCTTGATCCGCCGGCTCCATCTGGTCGCAGACGGCCAGGGCATACCCTTTGGCCACCAACTGGGCGGCATAGCGGTCAAAGGCGTGGTAAGGGATCCCGCACATGGGCACCCGCCCGATGGCCCCCGCCTCTCGCCCGGTGAGCACCAGCTCCAGCTCCCGCGACACCAGTTGCGCGTCCTGGAAAAACATCTCGTAGAAATCCCCCAGGCGGTAGAGCAGGATGGCGTGCGGGTATTGCCGCTTTAGCTCTACGTAGTGCTGCATCATGGGGGTGAGCAGGGCGGGATCCACCTGCAGGGCATCCCAGGTGGGCTCAGGGGCAGCGGAAGAAGTCATAGCGCCAATACTTCAAGACGGCTCTGTCCAACCCAAGCTAGCCGGCTTCGGCCATTTTATTGGGGATCTTCCCCCTCTCCTTGGGCAGCTCAGTGAAGGCAGACTTTGGTTTCGGGGAACAAGCCGGCCTAGGCGGCTGGGAGTGCCGATCCATCTCCCCTTGGCTCAAAGGGGGTCGAAGACTTATTAAAACTAACTTGCAATAGCCAAGAAAGCCTGTTATTCTGACAGCTACGTTTTTATTGAATCTAAGTCTCAACAAGCTAAGAAGCTCGGCAGGTTAGGGCTGCGCCGGGGTGGGTCTGGGTGCGCTGGCGAGCCGGCTGGGGCTGTCTTGTCTTGGGGATCTCCCCCTCTTAAAAGTCCAGAGGTTTGCGATGTTGGCCAAGCAAGAGCGTCTGTCATCAGGAGTTGACCCGGAGACCCGCTGGGGGCAGGCCAGGCGGATCCGCTCGCCGGTCGGCTTGATGGTTTTGCTACTGGGTGTCATCCTCTTGCTGCTTTGGATCTCAATTGCCTTGGGATCCGTTCCCATAACTTTTTCGGAGCTGTGGCAGGCCCTGTGGGGGCAAGGGGATCCGATCCGGCAGACCATTGTCTGGCAGTTGCGGCTGCCGCGGGCGCTTTTGGCCCAGTTGCTAGGGGCAGCCTTGGGGATGGCGGGGGCCCTGTTGCAGGGGATGTTGGGCAATGGGCTGGCGGATCCCTACCTGCTGGGCATCTCGGCGGGGGCGGGCCTGGCGGCCGTAGCGCTGCTCACCTGGGGGGAGTGGACGGCTTGGGTGCCCTTGGCAGCTTGGGTGGGCGGCGTGCTGACTACGGTGTTGGTGTATGGGCTGGCGCGCACCCGCTCCGGGCTGGCGGTGGAACGGCTGATCCTGGCGGGAGTGGCTGTCAGCGCCCTCTTTGGGGCGATCAGCTCTGCTTTGTTGCTCCTGGCCGATGAGCGGGTCCAGGTGGCCCTGACGTGGTTGATCGGCAGCCTGAGCGGGCGGGGTTGGCCGGAGGTGCGGGTGGCCGGGGTGTATATCCTGGTCGGGCTGGGGCTGGGCTGGGCGCAGGCGCGGGCTTTGAACCTGCTGGGCCTAGGAGAAGAGATGGCGGTGAGCTTGGGGATCCCGTTGGTGCGGACGCGGGTGACCATCGGCTTGGTGGCGGCTTTGTTGGCGGCGGCAGTCGTCAGCGTGGGGGGGTTGATCGGCTTTGTGGGGTTGGTGGTGCCCCACATGGTGCGCCAGGGGGTGGGATCGGATCACCGCTGGCTGTTGCCCCTTTCTGCCTTGGCGGGGGCGGCTCTGTTAAGCGGCGCCGATCTCCTCGCCCGGCTGGGGGCTGTAGAGCTGCCGGTGGGGATCGTCACGGCGTTGATGGGGGCGCCGTTTTTCGGCTGGCTGCTGCGGCAGCAGGAGGCGGGGCAATGAGGGCGGGCCGGCCGATTTTGCAGGCCGAGGCGCTGAGCGGGGGCTATGGCTCGCATCAGGTAATCCGGCAGGTGAGCTTCAGCCTGCAGGCGGGGGACTGGCTGAGCATTGTCGGCCCCAATGGCTCAGGCAAATCGACCCTGCTGCGGCTACTCAGCCGAGTGTTGGTTCCGCAGGCGGGGCGCGTACTTTTGGACGGTCGGGATCTGCACACCCAGCTCAGCCCGCAACAGGTGGCGCGGCAGTTGGCCCTTTTGCCCCAGCAGCCGCGGATCCCGACAGGGCTGACGGTGCGGCAACTGGTGAGCTTGGGGCGTTCTCCTCACCAGCCCTGGTGGGCGTGGCAGTTGCCGCGGGCAGATCAGCAGCGGGTGGAATGGGCGCTGGAGCAGACGGGACTGGGATCCCTGGCCCTGCGGCGGGTGGAAACGCTCTCCGGCGGCGAGCGGCAACGGGCCTTTCTGGCGCTAGCCCTGGTGCAGGAGCCGCAGGTGCTGCTGTTGGACGAGCCCACCACGTTTTTGGATCTGCGCCACCAACTGGAGCTGCTGGAGCTGTTGCGACGGCTGCAGCAGGAGCAGGGGCTGACGGTGGTTAGCGTGCTGCACGATCTAAACCTGGCCATTCGCTACAGCCGGCGGGTGGCTCTGCTGGGATCCGGCCAGTTGCAGGCCCTGGGATCCCCGCAGGCGGCCTTGACTGCTGAGAGGGTGCGGCAGGTGTTTGGCCTAGAGGTGGAGTGGATCCCAACGCCGGTGGGGCTCCAGCTTTGCCCCTTGCGCAGCGCAGACCCGGCAAGGCCCCTCTGGCTGGGAGGAAAGGGTGTTGAGGCGAAGGTTTGACTTGTTTCTGGTGGTTTTTGGGAGAGTGAGAAGTTATGCGAGTAACCGGCTGTGGCTGGAAGGCAGTGAGTTTGGGGCTGTGTCTGGGGCTGAGTTGGGGATCCCTGGCCCAGGCGCAACCCGCGGCTCGGATTCCTGAGACTCCTTTGCTGGCCCAGGCCACCCCTCGGGGGGCCACCACCATCCAAGAGCAGATTCGCGAGCTAGAAGCCCAGATCGAAGCTGCCCGTCGGCGGGGGGATCAGGCGGAAGTGGAGCGGCTGCAAGCGGATCTGCAGGTGTTGCAGCAGGGCACCCCTGTCTTCAACCTGCAGCAGGTTACAGTCACCGGCACCCGCACGGAGCGCACCCTGGCCGACTCGCCGGCCAGCATCACCGTCATCGACCGGGAGCGCCTGCGGCGGGAGCTCATCCAGAACATCCAGGATCTGGTGCGCTACGAGCCGGGGGTGAGCGTGCGGCGAAATGTCCGCTATGGACTGCAAGACTTCAACATCCGCGGCCTTGACGCCAACCGGGTGCTGATCCAAGTGGACGGGATCCGGCAGCCGGAGCAGTTTTCCTTTGGCCCCTTCAACATCGGGCGGGACACCTTTGAGCTGGAGACCCTGAAGACGGTGGAGATCATCCGCGGCCCTGCTTCCACCCTCTACGGCAGCGATGCCCTGGGGGGCGTGGTAACCTACACTACTCTAGATCCAGTGGATCTGCTGGGGGAACGGGACAGCCATGTGGGCCTCTCCAGCCAGTACGACAGCAAAAACCAAGGCTTTGTCAACACCCTCAGCTTGGCGGGCCGCCAGGGGAACCTGGAAGCCCTGCTCATCTACACCCGCCGCGACGCCAGGGAGCCGGATATCAAGGCGGATCCCAGTTTCAAAGATCGGCAAACGGTGGAGGGGGACAACGTTTTGGCCAAGCTGGTTTACCGCTTCAGCCCCTTGGAAAGCCTCACCTTGACCGGCGAGTACTTCAACAGCCGCACCACCACCACGTTCTCGCGGCGCAACCTGGATCCCGCCGTCAGCTTATTTAGGGAAACCATCGACACCGAGCGCAGCCGCCTCAGTTTGGAGTATCGCTACGCCAACCCAGAGAATCCCGCTTTTGAGCTGGCCACTGTCCAGATCTACTACCAGCCCGCCCGCACCCGCGAGCCCAGTGTAGAGGAGCGCACCCTCACGGTGCAAGGCCGACCCGTACCGGTGCGGCGGGATACCTTCAACGAGCTGGTCAGCAACATTTTGGGAGCCAGCCTGCAGGCCCAAAGCCGCTTCCAAGCCGGGGATCTCTCCCACCGCCTGGTGTATGGGATGGAGATCTCCACCACCCGCAACGAGCGACCTCGCAACCGTTTTCAGACCAATCTGCAAACTGGAGCAGTAACCCAAAACATTCCCCCAGATACCTTTCCCACCAAAGATTTTCCCGACTCGGACACCGTGCGCTTTGGGCTGTATGTGCAGGATGAGATCGACTTTGGCGGCGGCAACTTGACTCTGATCCCCGGCATCCGCTACGACACCTACAACCTCACCCCCAGCCCCGATGAAGCTTTCTTGAAAAGCGGGTCAGAAGCGGCCAGCCTCTTTGCCGATGCCGTCTCCCCCAAGCTGGGCCTAGTGTGGAGGATTAACCCCAACCTCACCTTTACGGCCCAGTACAACACCGGCTTTCGCGCTCCCCAATACAACGAGATCAACAGCGGCTTTACCAACCTGGTCAGCCCGGTTTTCCGCTATCGCACCCTCTCCAACCCCAACTTGCGCCCGGAAACCAGCCAGGGCTTTGAAGTGGGTTTGCGAGGGATCTACCCGCAGGCCAGCTTCAGCTTGGCGGCCTACTACAACACCTACAACGACTTTATCGAGGCATTCCGGGAGGTGGGATCCGAGCCCTCACCCCCCGGCCCCCCCGGTAGCCCGCCGCCCCCGCCGGTCATCCTGTTCCAGAGCCAAAACGTCAGCCGCGCCCGTATCTATGGCGTAGAGGCGACAGGACAATATTTCTTTAGCCCCGACCTAACCGGTTGGAGCCTAAACGGCAGCTTTGCCTGGGCGGTGGGGGACAATCTTACAGAAAACAAGCCCCTGCTTTCAATCGAGCCGCTGACGGCGGTGCTGGGGCTGCACTACGACGATCCCAGCCAGGTGTGGGGGGCGAGGTTGGTGGCCACGCTGGTGGCGGATCCGCGGGATCCGCAGCGGGAGGTGGTGCGACCCAACCCCAACGCTCCCCCGCAGATTCCCTTTGTGCCCAGCGGCTATACGGTGGTGGATCTGCTGGGCTACTACAACCTAGACGACAACTGGCAGCTCAATTTCGGGGTGTTCAACCTCTTCGACGAGCGGTATTTTCTCTACTCCGAAACCCGCACCCTCTTTGTTGGCCCTGAAGTGGAGCGGCGGGCCCAGCCGGGGCGCCATGTGGCCCTCAGCTTCTCCAGCCGCTTCTAGGACTCCCCGCCAGACGTGCCCATCGAGATAGCCCCGAGCCATGCTCGCCAAACCCCCCACTCGCACCGACCGGGGATCCGCTTCTTTGCAGAGGGGCTCCCACCCTCGGCTTTTGTGGCGCCTGCAGATGGGGTATTGGCAGCAGGCAGGCATGGCCTACGGGGTGGGTCTGGCCTGGCTGGAGCTGGGCCTGTGGGGGGTGGCGCGGGGCCAGAGCTCTGAGGGGCTGCGCTGGATTGGCTGGGGCGAGAAGCTGCTCAGGGCGGCCCTGCTGGCGGGCTATTGCTCCCTTGCTCTCTCGGTTGCCTGCACCTCGCTGGAGGATCTCCCTGAATTGCCTGGGCAAAGTCGGGAGCTCCGCCCGCTGCGCTGGGAGACTTTGCTCTCGCTGCTTTTGCATCTGTTGGGGCTGCTGGGGTGGGGATCCCGACCTCTGAGAGAACCCGAAGTGCGGATCCCGGTCACGCTGTGGCTGGAGGATCCCCCGCCGGCCCAGCTTGAGGCGGCTGCAGAATCAGCTCTGCCTGACCCAGCGGAGGAGCCGACCCAGCCGGCCTCGGAATCCCCCCCTGCGGCTGCCCCACTCCCGCCCGATCCTGCACCCCAGCAGATTCAAGCTTCTTCACTGACAACCTTGCCAACGCCGCCCCCCACGCCTGTTCCCACGGCGAAGCTGGGGCCGACCCCTACACCCACGCCGATGGCCGCCCCAACCCCTCCGCCGCCCTCCCCAACACCGACGGTCACCCCCTCACCGCAGCAGCCCCCTCCAACTCCGGTGGCTACCCCCACGGCCGCACCTGTGGCCAACAGGCCGCCCTCTGGGGCTGCTACGAGCGCTCCCATTCCCCGCTTCACCCCCCTCATCCAAGGGATCCGTTCGGGTGGCGGGGGCACTGCCGGGAGCAAGGGATCCGAATCCAGCGCTCCTGGGAGGGGTGTCGTTGCTGGCCTCGGTGGATCCCAGGCGCAGGGGTCTGCGCCGACAGCAGGAGAAGGGGCTGGGGAGGCTTCCTCTCCTACCTCCTCGCCTGCAGCAGTGGCTGCCAATCCGGACATCCTGGCCCGCCCCATTCCGGGTCGCAACCCGCCGCCACAGTACCCTCCCCAAGCCCGCCGCCTCGGCCAGCAAGGCCAAGTGCTGTTGCGGGCCAGGGTGGATGCCCAAGGGCAGGTGCAGCAGGTGGAGATCCTCTCTTCCAGCGGCTTCCCGGCCCTGGACAGGGCCGCACAAGAGGCGGTGCAACGCTGGCAATTTAGCCCCGCCTTGAGGAACAACACCCCGATTGAGTCGTGGGTAACGGTGCCGATTCAATTTACCCTCAATTGACTGTTTTGGAGATTGTCCATGCCGTCTTCTCTTTCTCGCCGTCAACTTTTTGTCCTTGGCCTGGCCAGCCTGGGGGTCTGGGGGATGGGTCGCCAGGCCCAAAGCCAGATCCCGCCAGCTCCGGTTCGGCGAGTGGCCAGCCTCACCTCCTTGACCGCCGATATTCTCTATCGCCTGGCCCCGGACAAACTGGTGGGGATCCCGGCCGGGCGCTTGTTGGAGGCGGATCCCCGCTTTCAGGGCATAACTCGGCTGGGGCTGGGCAACCAACCTAACCTGGAGCCAATCGTGGCCCTGCAACCGGACTGGGTGGTGGGGGCCAGTGGCTTGCACACGGCTCTGGCAGAACGATTGCAGGCATTGGGGATCCCCACCTATCTCACGCAGGTGGACAGTTGGGCTGCCCTGGAAGCAACCATCGCCACTCTGGCTGCGGCTGTGGGAGTGGATCCGGATCCCTTGCTGCGGGAGTACGGATCGCTTTTGCCCCAGGAGCTGCCCCCGGTTCGCCCCAAAACCCTGCTTTTGGTCGGCACCCAGCCGATTCTTGCTCCCAACCGGCAAAGCTGGGCCGGGGATCTGCTGGAGCGCTTTGGCGCCGACAACCTAACGGCTGCCCTGCAAAGCCAAGGGCAATTTCGCGGCTATGTCACCCTTGCGGCAGAGCGCATCCTGGAAGCCAACCCCGAGGTTTTGTTGGTGGTCAACCCGGAGGCGGCGGATCCCTTGGCGTTTTTCCGTGCCCGCCCCTTTTGGAACCAGTTGAAAGCCGTTCAAACCCAGAGGGTCTATGGATTTGACTACTACGGCTTGGTCAACCCCGGCAACCTAGAGAAAATTAGAGCGGCCTGCGAGCAGTTGGCCCGCGTTTTTTTGGAGGGCTGACCCAAGGGAACGCGGGAGATGGCCTTTTTGCTTGAAAAATTAAAAAATTATTGTTGAAATACCTTTCTAGTCCAAGCTGTAGCGGGTGAGGCGCTGCACCTGATCGGAGCTGAGGCCCAGCTCTTGGGCAATCTGGGCAGCCACCCGATTCGGATCCAGCTCCGGAAATTCAAATTCCAGCTTGCGCAAATGGGGATTGGTGGTCGTCACCTCCACCTTAGTGTAGCCACGGGAGCGGCGGATCTCCGCTTGGATGGAGAGAATATCCAGGGTTAGGATGGCTTGCTGCTGGCTGCGAATGGCCAAAGGCTGCGCCTGCGGGCGGGGACGGCTCAGCACTTGGCCGGTCACCCATTCTCCACCCACCCCAAACAGGATCCCGGCCAGGGGCAAGACCAGCCAGAAGTCGGCCCCCAAGCTGGGCCAGAGCGCTCCGCGCCGCTTACGCGACTGAAGAAGCTTGAAGAGGTTCGCCATGCCTTGAGGGATCCGGGAAACAGCTTTTCTCCGCCATCCTAGCCTGGCAGAGTGGGATCGGTGGGTAGCAAGCGGGACATGCGCATTTTGTTGGTGGAAGACGACCCGGAGCAGTTGGAGCCTTTGCAGGCTGCTTTGGCCAAGTGCGGCCATGTGGTGGACTGCGCCAGCGAAGGGGAGACGGCCGCTTGGCTGATGGAGGAGAAAGCCTACGATCTCCTCATCTTGGATTGGATGCTGCCAGGATCCAGTGGGATCCAACTCTGTCGACAGTACCGCCGCTTGGGGGGATGCGCACCGGTGCTGATGTTAACCGCCAAGGATGCCACATCGGACATCGTGCAGGGGTTGGATGCGGGGGCAGACGACTACCTGGTCAAGCCGGTGGATCTCCTAGAGCTGCTGGCGCGGGTGCGGGCGTTGGGGCGCCGTTCCCCCCAATGGCAAGGCGACAGCCTCAGCCTCGGATCCTTGCAGTTGCATCTGGCCAGCCTCATCCTGGAGCGGCAGGGGCGGCAAGTGCAGCTTTCGGGCAAAGAGTTTCAGTTGATGGAATACCTGATGCGCCATCCCAACCAGGTGCTCAGTCGCGGCCAGATCGAACAGGCGGTGTGGGAGTGGGGCTGTGAGCCGGAAAGCAATGCCGTGGCGGCGCTGGTGCGGCGGTTGCGGTTACGGTTAAAGGAGGTGGAGGCCCAGGATTGGCTGGAGTCGGTGTATGGCCAGGGGTACCGGCTGCGCATCCCCTCCCCGGCAGCAGACCCATAGAAGCAGTTCCTTAGGGGTGGCATGGAGGCCAAAAGAGCCGGGCCAAAGCATTCTCTCCCGCGGCTGGGCTGGGACTGGGCTTCTCTGAGGCCAACTCTTCAGCAGCACCTGAGCCGGAAAGCCGCGACAGAAGAGGCAGGGCTGTTTCAGCACAGCCGCCGTCGCTTGGCCCGCAGCTTTGCCGGGGTGATGGGCGGGATCCTGGTGGTGTTTGCCGCCCTCTTTTACCGCTTGGAAGTGGAGAACCGGTTGCAGGCTTTTGACGAGGAGCTGCAGGGTCAAGCCCGGATTATGGCAGCCGCCATCAAGTATGAGCTGCGCCAGGGGCAGTGGCGGCTGGTCTTGAACGAAGTGCCTTTCTTGGGGAGCAAAACCCAGCCCCTCGAGCATCACCTGGCCTACGTGCGCTGGTTCGATGCCGCCGAGCCCGGTGGGGCAGAGCCGCTGGGATCCCTGCGCCAATACACGGGATCCCCCCCTCCGCTGGAGCTGTTGGCTGGCTCTCCCCACCACCTGTCCTTGGGGTTTGAGACGGTGGCGGAGGAAGGGGGCAGGCTGCTGCGCCAGCTCACCCTGCCGGTGCAACAGGAGGAGCAGATCCTGGGCTACTTGCAACTGGCGGTGCCCCTGGAGCCGCTGCAACTGAGCTTGGGCCGGCTGCGCTGGGGGCTGGGGATCGGGATCCCGCTGACGCTGGGGTTGATCGGCGGGGCCGGCTGGATCTTGGGGGGGCTGGCCATGCAGCCGATTCGCCGCTCCTACGAGCAGTTGCAGCGCTTTACCGCCGATGCTGCCCACGAGTTGCGCGCCCCCCTGGCCGCCCTGATGAGCAATGCCCAGATGGCTCTGCTTGCCCCGGAAGAAGCACAACCCCGTTTGGAAAAAGTGGTGAGCAGCGCCCGCCGCCTCAGCGGGTTAATCGATACGTTGCTGCAGTTGGCCCGCCAGCAGGGATCCCTGCCTTGGGAGGATCTGCCCCTGGTGGATTTGCGGGAGCTGGTGCAGGAGCTGGGCGAACAATACCGGCCCCAAGCGGAGTCCCTGGGGCTTCGCTGGCAATGCGACCTGCCGGGGCCTGCTGGGAAATGGCGGGTGCGCGGGGAAGCGGCTCTGCTGCG
>NZ_JANSJB010000028.1:22976-25492 GCF_047462355.1 Synechococcus sp. H55.9
CTGGGGCTTCGCTGGCAATGCGACCTGCCGGGGCCTGCTGGGAAATGGCGGGTGCGCGGGGAAGCGGCTCTGCTGCGCAATGCCCTGCAGTACACCCCCGCCGGCGGCACGGTGCAACTGAGCCTGGAAAGCCGGCACCATTGCGTTTGCATCCACGTGAGGGACACGGGCCTCGGCATCCCGCCTGAGCACTTGCCCCACCTGTTCGAGCGGTTTTACCGGGTGGACACGGCCCGCGCCCGCCATACAGGGGGATTTGGGCTGGGCCTGGCCTTGGCCCACCAGATCGTCACCGCCCATCGGGGATCCCTGCGGGTGGCCAGCCAAGTGGGAGAGGGGTCGGTGTTTACAGTGGAGCTACCCTTGTCATCTTCACGTCATTTTCTTTCGCCATCCTCAGGATAGGCCGCAAGGGAAAGCCCACTGAGCCAACCCCAAACCGGCTTGTCCTGTCGATTGGAGTTTGTAACCATGACGATTCGTGCTTCCTTCACCGGTGCCCTCGGCTGTTCCCTGCCGATTTTGCTGCTCCTCACTCCCCTGGTGCTGGGATCCCCGGCGCAAGCCCAGCGGGGCCGCCGCCCGGCTCTTGGAACCGCAGCCCCCGTGCCAATGCAGCCGAGTTGGCAGAGCCCGCGGGAGCTGGAGCGGGCCAGCCACGACCTGGCCAAAGCCCAGCGGCACCTGGCGGAAGCCAGCTTCTTCGCCCAGCGGGGATCCTCTCCGGAAGCCGCCCGTCTCCTGGAGCTGAGCCGCCAGAGCTTGGCCGAGGCCCAGAACGCTCTGCAAAGGGGGAATGTCTTCGCCGTCCGCGAGCAGGCCAAAGCGGCGGAAAACTTGGCCAAAGCCGCCAAGGCGCTCTACGAAGCGGAGTTGGGCTTTGGGAGCCGTCCTGGCCGTTCCTTCTTCGAGGCCCCCTTGCGCGCCCAAGAGTCCCTCAGCCGGCTGCAGGCGGAGATGGCCTTCGCCAACATCACCGCCGGCCCTGTGGCCGAGCTGCAGCAGCAAGCCCAGCAGTTGTTGAGCAGGGTCAATACCGATCCGGGCAGCTACACCTTCGCCGACTACAGCCGCAGCAAGGCTGCCCACCACTCGGCCCGCGCTGCGTTGCATCTGTTGGCGGCAGAGCGCCTGAGCGGTTTGGGATCCCTGGGCAGCCTCTAAGCGCCCCCTGGTTGAGGCAGCCCGCTCTCTTCTCCTAACCCTGCAGCAGTTGCGTTAGAGTAAAGGCCCCCGCCGCGGGGGCCGTTCTTGTTCCCAGAAATCCAGAGTCAATAGCCCACCCTCGTCGAGTGTACCTGCGTTTTCTGCACCTGTGGCACTTCCGCAACTACCGGGATCAGGGGATCCCCTTCGAGGCGCCCAAGACCATCCTGGTGGGGGAGAACGCCCAGGGCAAGACCAACCTTTTGGAGGCAGTGGAGCTCTTGGCCACCTTGCGCTCGCGGCGGGCCAGCCGGGATCGGGAGCTGGTGCAGCAGGGGGAAGAGAAGGCGCGGATTGCCGCCACCGTGGAACGGCTGGGGGTGGCCCACGAGCTGGCAATGGAGCTGCGCAGCCAGGGGGGGCGATCCCTGAGGGTTAACGGCCAGGTGCTACGGCGACAATCTGACTTTTTGGGGCAGGTGAGTGCCGTGGTGTTCTCCAGCCTGGATCTGGAGCTGGTGCGAGGGGGGCCAGAGGCGCGACGCCATTGGCTAGACGGGGTGTTAATCCAACTGGAGCCTGTTTATGCCGACTTGGTGGAGCAGTATCGCCAGATCCTCAAGCAGCGCAATGCCCTCTTGAAGCAGGATCCCAAGGATTCCATCCCGCCGACGCAAGGAGCCGCCAGCAACAAAGCTTCTCAGATGGCCTTCTGGGACGCACAACTGGCCACCAGCGGCAGTCGTATCGTGCGCCGTCGCGCCCGGCTGTTGCAGCGGCTAGAACCCCTGGCCGCCCGCTGGCACCAAACCATCAGCGGCGGACGGGAGACCCTCAACCTCACCTATCGCCCCCAGGTGCCCCTGCCGGATCCCCAGGCCGATCCCGCGGCGGTTCAGGCCCAATTCTTGGCAGAGATCCGCGCCAAGGCTGCTGCCGAACAGGCCCTGGGCACTTCCCTGGTCGGCCCCCACCGGGACGAGGTGGAGCTGAGCCTCGACGGACGGCTGGCTCGTGCCTACGGATCCCAGGGGCAGCAGCGCACCTTGGTCTTGGCCCTCAAACTGGCGGAGCTGGAGCTGATTGAGCAGGTGAAGGGGGATCCGCCCTTGCTGCTGTTGGACGACGTGCTGGCGGAGCTGGATCTGCACCGCCAAAACCAGCTCTTAGGGGCCATTCAAGAGCGGGTGCAAACTTTGGTTACCACCACCCACCTAGGATCCTTTGACACCGCTTGGCTCAAGGGAGCGCAAATCCTTCACGTGCACCAGGGGCAGATCTCTCCCGCCCCTGCCTCACTCCCCTTGGCTTAAAGCAAGCCAATCCCCCAGCATCTGGCTCTTATACACAACTCCGAGCCCCCGAGACGT
>NZ_JANSJB010000029.1:0-3043 GCF_047462355.1 Synechococcus sp. H55.9
ATCCAGGTGGGGGATAGCCGGCGGGGCTGGGTGGAGTCCTACCAGGCGCTGCTGGAGCTGGCGGCGGATCCCAGCTTGGGCGGCGAGGTTCAGGTGACGGTGGACTTGAGCGATGTCCGCCCTGCCGGCGAGCGGCTACAGGGGTTTGGGGGTGTGGCCAACCCCATCAAGCTGCCCGGCCTCTACGAGCGCTGTGCCGCCATCCTCAACAAAGCGGTGGGCAGACAACTGAACTCGGTGGAGTGCTGCCTGCTCATCGACGAGGCGGCGGTGACGATTGTGGCGGGGAACATTCGGCGGTGCTTACCTGAAAACGCCTTGGTGCACACCTCACAAGGTCTGGTGCCCATCAAGGATGTGCAGGTAGGCGATTGGGTTCAGACCCCCCTTGGGTTTCGTCGGGTGGTCAACAAGTTTGACCAAGGGATCCAAGAAGTTTACGAAATAGAGACCAATGCCCTTCCTTTCTTTTCAACTTTGAACCACCGCCATGCGGTTTTGGCAGACGCTCGGGGGAACATCGCATGGAAAAGTACCCACGAGTTAGTCGAGGGGGATCGTCTGCTGCACAACACCCAAGTTCTCCCCGGCACCATTACCCACCTCCCTGAGGACTTTACGGCACCTCGTCCAAGACAAAGCCCCACCGCAAAGCCCCTGCACATCCCGCCCCTGACACCAGAGGTGGCCTGGCTCATTGGGTTTACCCAGGGGGATGGGTATGTTGCGCTGGGGCGCGATCTCCACGGCAAGCCCTACGGTCACCTGGAGTGGAGTGCCAATACCCTGGATCCCGAGCTGCTTTCCCGTCTCCAAGCTAAGCTGGAGCAGGCGCTAGCCGCCTTCGGGCTGACAGCTACCTGCAGCTATGGGCCAGGGGAGAACAGGGCAAAGTTTGTGTGTTCCTGCATCCCGCTGGCGGAGTATTTCGAGCGGCACATCAAGAAACCAAAGCAACCCCTGCAAGTTCCCGACTTTATCCTGCGCGGCACCGTTGAGGTACGGTCAGCTTACCTGGCAGGCCTTATCGACAGCGATGGGTCAACCCGTAGTCATCCCCCCCAATTGCTGACAACTGTCCACCGCTCCTTTGCCCTGCAAGTGGCGGCTGTTCTCTCCAGTCTGGGTATTGCAGGCCGACTCAAAATCCTCCCCCCCCAGCAGGAGAACTGGCAGGTTCAATACAGCCTTACCCTACCGGCGTTCAAGGATCGGTACAACGCCTTGGTGGCTCCCTACTCAGCTAAAGGGAAGTTGCCCCAAGGGCTGGAGATGCATGGCTTTACGATTCCGGGTTCCCTGCTGCAGGAAGTATACAGCTACACTGAGATGCGCGGCATGGGCTTCCAAGGAGCTCGGTCGGTCGAAGCCAACTATGAACGATACTTGGCTGAGTCGGGGTTCGATTTGGATATCCCCGTTACAGTTAAGGGCCTAGGCAGCCATGACTGGGTACGAACCTACGACATTGAAGTCGAAGAGGCTCATTGCTTTTACTGCAATGGCTATCTCACCCACAACAGCGCGGGTATGCGCCAATTTGCCGCCGACGACGAGCTGGGATCCAGCGCCAAGGACAACCTCTGGCAGCAGGACGAGCAGGGCAACTGGAGAATTGACCCGGAGCGGGATGCCCTGCGCATGGCCAACCACACGCGCGTGTTCCACCGCAAGCCAACGCGAGAAGAGTGCATTGCGGCAGTGCGCAAGCAGTTTTACTCCGGCGAGGGAGCCATCCAGTGGGCAGGGGAAGCTGTGGCGCGGGCCAATGCCGACCTGCTCGCCACTCCAGAATTGAAACAGACCTTCCTCAACATCTATGCTTCCCAAGGCCCAGAGGAAGCTCGACGCTGGCTAAAACACCACTGGCCAACCCTGCCGGAGGCTGAACTGGAGCACCGGCTGCGGCGGTATGGGTTAAACCCTTGCGGGGAGATCATTGGATGCGACTTCCACTGCAACCTGGCTGAGATCCACCTCAACCGGCTGGATCCCCACAACCGCCAGGAACAAGAGGAGGCCTTCACAGCCGGGGCCCTGACAGCGGCGGCGCTATTGCACCATCGCTTTGTCGAGCCCCGCTTCCAGCGCTCGCGGGAGTGGGATCCCATCGTCGGCGTCTCGTTTACGGGGCTGTTTGACTTTTGCGTCAAAGCCTTTGGGGTAGACTGGCTGCGCTGGTGGCAAGAAGGGAGGCCGGATACGCCCCTGGGGCGGGAGTTCAAGCAGCAGGAGCAGGAATACCTCAGCTTTTGGAAGGAAGTTGTCCACCGCGTGGTCTGGGACTACTGCGACCGCCACGGGTTGCGCCGTCCCAACCGCTGCACCACTGTTCAGCCCGCTGGCACCAAGTCCCTGCTCACCAACGCCTCGCCCGGCTGGCACCCGCCCAAGGCCCAGCGCTACATCCGCCGCATCACCTTTGCCAAAAACGACCCCGTGGCCCTCGCCTGTCTGGACTATGGCTACTCGGTAGTGCCCGCCCAGGCGGACAAGGACGAAAACGGCAACCTGCTCAACGACCCCTTTGATCCCCGCTGTACCGAGTGGCTGGTGGAACTGCCGGTGGAGGTGGAGTGGGCCAACTTGCCCGGCGCCGAGGAGATTGAGATTGAGCGCTTCTCCGCCCTGGCCCAGTTTGACTTTTACATGCAGGTGCAAAAGTACTACACCACCCACAACACCTCAGCTACCCTTGAGCTGCGCGAGGACGAGATCGAAGCGCTGGGATCCCGCATTTACGAGGCCATCCGCGACGACGAGGGCTACATCAGCGCAGCGCTGTTGGCCCGCTTCGACGCCCCCTTCCCCCGCCTGCCCTTCGAGAAAATCGACAAGGCCACCTACGAGCGGCTGGTGGCCGAGGTCAACACGAGACGAAGGACAGACGACTTCTTCGCGGCCCTGGCCCGCCATGACCACCACCTCGCCCTGGCAGCAGAGGGGCCGGCAGGGTGTGATGCTTTGGGGTGTCTGTTGCCAGATACGGACTCCGCCCCGCTATCGCCAACCAATTAAGGAGTAGGTAGCCCTTTGCAACACG
>NZ_JANSJB010000029.1:3143-4224 GCF_047462355.1 Synechococcus sp. H55.9
GACCGGGCTTCCTCCTGTGATACTTTTGTAGGGACTTATTCAGCCCTTCGGGGATCCCTTCTGCCCTTGGAATTGGCCCCATGCAAGACGCAAAAGACACGCTCCGCCAGCAGCTTCTCACCCTGCAAAGTGAGGCGCTTGCCCAAGTGGAACAAGCCGCCGATCTGGAGGCTCTGGAGCAGCTCCGCATCGACTACCTGGGCAAAAAGGGCAAGCTCTCCAAGATCTTGGGAGGAATGGGGAAGCTGCCCCCAGAAGAACGGCCTGCGATTGGCGCTTTGGCCAACACCTTCAAAGAGTCTCTCCAATCCAGCCTGGAGCAGCGCAAGCAGGCCCTTGGCGAAGCTCAACTGCTGCAGCGCCTAGAAGCAGAGCGGCTGGATGTCACCATGCCGGGGCCGCGTCGGCCTCTGGGGCGGATCCACCCTTTGCAGGCCACCATCGACCGCATGCTGGATATTTTTGTGGGGATGGGCTACACGGTGGTGCACGGCCCGGAGATCGAGACGGAGTACTACAACTTCGAGGCCCTCAACACCCCTGCCGACCACCCGGCGCGGGACATGCAGGATACCCTCTACCTAGAAAAGGGCTATCTGATGCGCACCCAAACCTCTTCGGTGCAGGTGCGCTACATGGAGCAGCACCAGCCGCCGCTGCGCATTGTCCATGCCGGGCGAGTGATGCGCCGCGATACCGTCGATGCCACCCACTCTGCCGTATTTCACCAGATGGAAATTTTGGCGGTGGGCGAGAACCTCACCTTTTGCGACCTGAAGGGTACCCTCAAGGAGTTCGTCACTCGCCTGTTGGGCCAGCGAGAAACCCGCTTTCGCCCCAGCTATTTTCCCTTCACCGAGCCTTCCGCCGAGATGGACGTGCGCTTTGGCTCCAAGTGGCTGGAGATTTTCGGCTGTGGCATGGTGGATCCCAATGTGTTTCAGGCGGTGGGCTATGACCCGGAGCGCTACACCGGGTTTGCGGCAGGGATCGGCATCGAGCGAATGGCCATGCTCCTACACGGCATTCAAGATATCCGGCTGTTCTACAGCAGCGACCTGCGCTTTCTGTCCCAGTTTTA
>NZ_JANSJB010000029.1:4324-25469 GCF_047462355.1 Synechococcus sp. H55.9
GGCCAGATCGGGGCGGTTGGCCTGCTCAGCTTTTTCGATGCGAAAGTGCCAGGTCTTGATCTCCTCGCCCAGCTTGGAGAGAGACTTGCTCAGGTCTTGCTTCTGAGCGCGGCTTTCCTGTAACAGGCGTCGAGTATCCTCTTCCTGCTGGCGCAACTGCTCGTCGAGGGCTTGCAACTCGATCTCGGGGTGGGCCCTGAGGAATTCCTCTAGGCGGGTTTCCAAAAATCGGATGATATCTTCGATCAATTTCACGGTCTGATCCTGCCGAGCGCTCAGTTGCGTTTAGGCTAGCGCAAGCCGGCTCGTTCCCGATAGGCCCCCGTTGGATCCCGGCCTAGGCCAGCAAATGCCCATCGGCAACTCGGATGATGCGCTGGGCGACCTGGGCCACTTTCAGGTCATGGGTAACCACGACAAGGGTAATGCCCTGGCGGTGGAGCTCGGCAAAAAGGTTGAGCACTTCCTGACCGGTGTGGCTGTCCAGGGCTCCTGTGGGCTCGTCAGCCAACAACAGTTGCGGTCGGTTGACGACGGCCCGGGCAATGGCCACCCGCTGCTGCTGGCCCCCGGAGAGCTGGGCTGGGCGCTGGTGCAGTTTGCTCCCCAAGCCCACTTGTTCTAAAGCTTGCTTGGCCCGCCGGCGCTGTTCTGGCTCCGGGATCCCGGCATAGGCCAAGGGGAGCATGACGTTTTCCAGTGCTGTCAGAACAGGCAGCAGATGAAACTGCTGGAAGACAAAGCCGATCTTTTGGTTGCGAATCCGGGCCAGCTCCCGATCCGTCAGGGTAGAGACTTCCACGCCGTCCAGCCAGTAGCGCCCTGAGCTGGGCCGATCCAAACAGCCCATGAGGTTCATCAGGGTGGACTTGCCGGAGCCCGAGGGCCCCATGATGGCGCAATACTCTCTCGGCCAGATCGTTAGGTTGATGTCGTAGAGGGCCTGAAAGCGGCCTTCCGGCAGCGAGTAGACCTTGTTCACCCCAGCCATCTGCACCACGGGCGGGCGGGGTGGGATCAAGGCGTCGGCTGATCGCTCCAGGGATCCGACCGGCCCCTGACGGCGAGCTGCCCAGGGTTGTTGCTCAGGCATGGTGGCTACCGCGACTTGTCCCATTCTAGCCTTTGGGCTGCTGTGGCTTCGGGGCTTGTTGGAAGCTAACCGGAAGAGCGGATTTCCAGCGGCTGATGGTAAGGACAGCTTCCTTGCGGATCCACCCGGAGGCGGTAGAGGGGAGAGCGCTCTTGGTCGCAGCGAAAGGCTTGGGCTTGTGAGGTCAAGATCTGGCGGGCAAAGCGGCAGTTCTGGCACTTTCTGCCACCGTTATGGGTGGAGGCAGAAGTCTGTTTTGGACGCGACATGATTCCTGCTGGGGCGGGGGCAGCCTCTGCCGGACGGATCAGCTCCCGTGGAGCAAGGCCGCGCAGCACCAGTTCGGATCCCTGCCAGCGGGCTTCCACCAGGCCGGTATCGGCCCAGGCGGCCCAGCGGGGATCCTGGGCGATCTGGGGCGGCAGACGCACCTGCACTCCGGCCAAGGCGCGGGGCGGGCCCTGTTCCTGCCAAATTTCTTCCACCTCCCCCTCGTAGCGCACCGCGGGATCCCTGACCTCGGCAGGAGCATCCGGGGGCTGGATCGGGGTTTGCAGGCGCCCGTCGGCCAGCTCTAGCCAATGGCCAGACTGGGGGCAGTGGACATGGTAGCGATTGCACAGCTCTGGCAGATCCGCCAGATCCTGCGCTTGCTGGGGGCTGGCGTGCACCAAAACCAGATGTTGGGGTCGAAAGGTGTGGATGATCTGGGTGAGATGCCCGACATCGTTGTGGCTGTGCCAGGTCATCCATTCCACCGCCAGGCGGGAGCGCAGCGGTGCCGGCCAACGCTCAAACGGGGTGGCCAGCTCCACTTCCGGCAGCCGCAGCAGCAGACAGGAGCGCTGCGGTTGGGCCAACAACCTCGACCAAATGGGATCCCAGGCCTTGGGATCAGCATCGGCATCGCACAGCAGCAGGCCTTGGGGCAGAGGATCCGCCTCCGTGAGGGGCTGCACCTGTGGCTGTAGGCGGTCTTCCCAAAACAAGGGCTGGTAGGTGGCGAAGTTGCGCACCGGCTCCGGCAGGTAGGGGAGCAAGCGTTCGTAGAGCTCGCAGCCTGCCGCCAAACCCGGCGCCACCCACACCTTCAGTGCTTGGGGAGATTGGGTAAAGCGGTGGTGGGCCTTGAGGAGAAAGATCAGCTCCTGCCCCAGCCCCAACACCGGCAGCGGCAACAGCACCGTTTGCCCCGCTTCCAGGGCGCTGAGCAACCGCTCCACCAGGCGATTTTCCAGATGACGACGGGGCGGATGGCGGGTGGATCCCAGCGAGGCTTCGATGAGCAGCACGTCCGGCTGCCAGTGGCGCAAAGCGGCGAGATCCAGGCCGGGGGCAAAGCGAGTTGAGGCCAGGGAACAGTCGCCGGTGTACACGCAGGTTTGGGCTGGAGTGGTCTGGGTATTTTGCAGCAGGGTTGCCGCCGCCCCTGGCAGGTGCCCGGCCGCAAAGAAAGTGAGCATCAGGTGGGGCAAGATCTCCCGCGCCCGGCCAAAGGGCAGCGCCCGAAAAGGGGGAAAGCGAATATCCCGGTCGTAGCCTGGCCAAACACCGCGCTCCCACAACCCGCCGGCCAAATGAGCCGTCACCGGGGTGGCGTAGAGGGGCACCTGCGGGTAGCGACGATGAAAGGCGGGCAGCCCCTGCAGATGGTCAAAGTGAGCGTGGCTGCAGATCACCGCGTCCGGGATCCCTGGCAGGGCCTTGAAGAGGGAGGAAGCAGGCAAACCGCAATCGAGGAGCAAGCGGTGGGATCCCATCTCCAGCCAGTAGGCACAGCCTTGCTGCCGGGGATCTGTGCCCAGGGGAAACAGTCGAAGGGGGGGTCTTTCTGACTCCACAGGTGTGCCGTTCTTAAACCCAGAAAACTGCGTTCAATTCTGCAAACATCAGGGGCAACTTGGCCAGGGATCCCGCCTCTCCACCGGTACGCCTCCCCGGAGAGTTGGGGGCAACCTGTGCCGAGTCAATCGTTGTATGTTTCTCACAGCATAGCGTTTGCCCACCAGCCGCTGCGGCAGCCTGCAATTCTATCTCTGCAGCAGCCAATGGATGTTGGCTGGGCAGTTTAGGGGTTGGCGCTCTCTTCCGTCGCCGCACTGCTGCTGGACAGGGCAAAGCCGGCAAAATCGTGATCGTCGGGGCGCACTGTCAGGATCATCAGGTTGTAGAAGGCCCAAACCAAGCCAAAGATCAGCTCCGGCCAGCTCGGATCCCAGTTGCCGGCAAAGCGCAGGGATCCCACCCCCATCGCCAGCAAGGTCAGCACAATAGCCAGCGCCTGCGGGCCGAGGGAAAGCTGGGACGGCTGTTCAGGATAGGGGATCCCGCCTCGCAAGCTCTGCACCAGCGCCTGGATAGACTGGAAGAACTGGCTGCCCGTCTGCCGTTCTGACCGCCACGCGGCCCCCCACAGCGAGGGGGGGAAGGCCAGCAGCCAGGTGATCCGCCCCAGCAGGGCATAGGGCAAAAACCAGGCGAAAAAGACCCTGTCAAAGGCCGGCACCGGCATCCAGCCCGTGCAGAGAAAGAGGATGGGCACCGCCAAATAGGCCAGCTCCGCCACCCCGCCGGCGGCCCAGAGGGCCAGCCACAGGTACTGGAAGCGCTGCTGCTGCGTGGTGGCCTTGCCCCAGAAGGGGTTTTCCCGCAAGGCCGAAAAAATCGCCAGCAAAGCCACGCGACGGTTGCGCAAGGGCAACAAAACGCCGGTGACCTGGGCCTGGCAAGCCAGGTGGGACTGCCAGCCGCGGCAGTGCATCTGACACCCCAACTGCACAGGGCGGCGGATATCGATCTGCGGGATCCCCTCCAGGGCTGCCCGCCGAATGAGACAGCCGGATCCCAACAGGGGCGCCGTCTGGTAGCCCTGGGATCCCACCGCCAAAAGCTGCTGTAGGGGGTGGACGGCCTGGGGCCGGCCCAGGGTGCGCAGCATCGCCTGCACAAAGCCGGTGGCATTGGCGATGGGAGCCCGCTCTGGCGAGTCGTAAAACAGGGGCAACGTCTGCCACAAAAAATCCGGCTCGACAAAATGGCCCGGCTGCAACAGGAGCAGATACTCCCCTTGGATCTGGCCGCATCCCAGCATGTAAGCCAGGGGATCCAGGGTTGGCCTGGGGCAAGGCCAGTACTCGCAGGGGATGGCCCGCGCCACCTTGGCCATCTCCGCATCTTCCACCCGATCCACAACATGGACAAACAGCCGCTCCCAGGGGTAATCCAGGCGCAGGGCCGAGAGCACCGTCTGCCGGGTCGCTTCCACAGAATCCCGCTGGCGCATCACCAGCACATCCACCCGCGGCAGTTGAAAAAACGCCCGCCGTAGCACCTCCGGCGTCGGCACTCCCTTTCGCGGCACCTGGGGATAGCGGCTGAGGATAAAGCCCACCGCCGCCAGCCAAACGTACAACTCGGCCCCCCAAAACACAAGGGATCCCACACCGGTCAGCCCGGCTGTGATGCGCCAGTAGAGGTATGCCACCCCGGCAATGAGGTGGAGCAACCCCACGCCACGAAACAAGTACACCCGCACAGCCCCAGATCTCACAGGCGCTCCACACAGAATTGGGCATTGGGCCAAGCTGGGATCCCTCTGTTGGCTTGGGGGGGATGGGACAAATGGGCTGTCCTGGCCAGAACGGGGAAAAAGGCCACCTATTGGGCAGCCGTCTCAGCCGGGTAAACGCTCACCTTCTGCCGCCGTTTGCCGTAGCGCTCAAAGGTGACAATGCCGGTGGCTACCGCAAACAAAGTGTCATCGCCGCCGATGCGCACGTTCACCCCTGGGTGAAACTTGGTGCCCCGCTGTCTCACCAGGATGTAGCCGGGATGCACCAGCTCGCCGCCAAAGCACTTCACCCCCAGCCGCTTGGCATTGGAGTCGCGGCCGTTGCGGGTGCTGCCGGTTCCTTTCTTGTGAGCCATAATGCCTCCTGTGCAAGTGTGTCGTCGCCGAAGATAAGTTGGGATCCTACAGTTTAGGGCCTATTCCTCCGCCTCGGGGATCCCGGCTGCAGCAATTGCCATCTCAGAAGTGGATGGCGAGGCAGCCTGAGCGGCGGCCAGTGGCGCCCCGTTGAGTTCGATGGACTCGATCAGCACACGGGTGAGCGGCTGCCGATGGCCTCTTTTCTTGCGGGTCTTTTTCTTCGGCCGCATCTTGTAGACGATGATTTTGTTGCCGCGGCGGTGCTGCAGAACCCGCGCCCTGACCACGGCCTCGGCAATATAGGGACGGCCTAGGGTCACCTGTCCCTCATGGTTAATCAACAACACCTGGGACAGGGTCAAAGGGCTGTTCTCTTCTGTGCCGGGCAGGCGATCGATGTCGTAAAAGCGCCCCGGCTCTACCCAAAGCTGCTTGCCACTGGTTTCCACAATCGCGTAGGTCATGCCTTTTCCTTGCCGTACAGGTGCCCCTGCGGGTCTTGAAACCTGATCCGAGCATTGACAGCGATTTTTAATGCTAGCGGAAAAACCTGCCCTCTGTCAGCTGGGGCTATTCCCTCACCCCCGGCCCCTCTCCCAAAGGGAGTGCTCCCTCACCCCCGCCCCCTCTCCCTTTGGGAGAGGGGAGTTGGAGCATCACTCGGTTAGTTTCTCCCAGGCGGCCTGGAGGGCAGCTTGCATGCGCTGGGCGGCGCGGCTGAGGCGCTGCTGCCAGGTTGTCCATTTTTGCTGCAAAAACTCTGCCGCCTCATCCAGCAGGGAGAGGTCGAACTTGCCCCCTTTGGCCAGCTCGTCCCGCACCTGCTTGACCTTGACGCGCACCACCTCCGGCGGATCCTGGGGGCCGACCAGGGCTTTGAGGCGCTCCCCCATGCGCTGGATGAGCTGCTTGACTTGGCGGGATTTTTCGCTCCAAAAGTTCTTTAGGCCCTCAGTCTCCGATTTGAGGCGCTGGGGAGCATCTTCCTTGACCACCACCGCGTCCACGTCGATGGCCTCTACATCCTCAGGTAAGAGGACGGCGCGCCCTCCCCAGGGCTCAGCAATGCTGCCCCCCAGGATGTAAGCAGCAATGGATCCGGTCTCCCAGTCGAAGAGAAAATCCTCGATCCAACCCACCGGCTGATCCCCAATGCGCACCGTTCGCCGGTAGAGGGAGCTGAGGGGCGTTGCCGGGGTGGCGAAAACGGCGGAGTAGGTCAGCAGCGCGTCCGGCCCGATGAGCGAGATCTGCTCCAGGGGAGTGTAGCCCTGCTGGCTGGTGAAGTAGCAGACCCGTCCCTGGGGATCGACCCAGATTTCTTCGACGGTGCCCAGGGCCGTGGCGGTGCTGCCATCCAGGGCCAGCAGGCCCACCACTTGGCTGCGTCGGATGATCTGTTCCATGAGGAGTTCTCCTTAATTAAAGTTGACAAGGAGCAGGGTTCAGTGGGGTTGTCGTAGGGGTTCCGGGATCCTCAAAACCCGCGGTAGTGGTGGAGCTGCGCCCTGAGGCGGGCAATTTCCTGGGCCATGTCCAAAACCATCGCCGCCCCAACCCAGTTGAGGCCCAAGTCGCGATGCAGACGGATCATCTGGAGCAGGCGCCTGAGCTGCTGGGGAGTGAGGTAGCTGCTTTCGGCTTCCACCAAACCGTGGGCCAGCAGCCACTCCAAGAGGTGGGGCGGGATCCCAGCTACTTCGCTGGCCTGCTCAAAGGTATAGAGGCGTTCTTCCAACCGCACAATGGCCAAGCTCATAGCCTCACCTCCTGCAAGTAGGCGCGGGGATCCCAGCTCCGATTTTGCCGCAGTTTCTCGTAAAGATCCCGCTCAGTGGGGGAGAGGGATTTGGGCGTGACAACCTTTAGCCGCACCAGCAGGTCGCCTCGCTGCCCTTGGGGATCCCGCCAGCCTTGGCCGCGCAGCCGCAGGGTTTGGCCGCTATCGACGCCGGCAGGGATCTTCAGTTGCACCCGACCGGTGGGGGTGGGCACTTCCGCCGTGCCGCCCAAAACCGCCTCATCGGGCGTGATGGGCAGCTCGCAGAGCAGGTTGTCGCCGTCAAAGCGGAAGAAGGGGTGGGGAGGCAGCTCCAGGGTGAGGTAGAGATCCCCCCTCGGCCCGCCGAAGGGGCTATATTGGCCTTTGCCCTTGACGCGGATGCGGCTGCCGGGTTTGGCGCCGGCAGGGATACGGATGGTGAGGGTTTCGCCATCCACGCTCAGCCGCTTTTGGGTGCCGTGGAAGGCCTCTGCCCAGGTGAGGCCTAGCGTGGCTTCTACGTCTTGCCCTGGCAGATCCACCGAGACAAACGGCCCAAACCCGGTGGTGAAACCCTGGAAGCCGCCGCGGCGGGATCCCATGCGGCCCAGCAGATCGTTGATGAAGTCCTCAAAGTTGGTGTACTGGGCAAATCCTTCCATGCCCGGCCCTGCCGCCGCACCGCTGCCCACCCGTTGCCAGTACTGGCCAAACTGGTCGTAGCGCCGCCGCTTGTCCGGATCCGAGAGCACCTCGTAGGCTTCGTTGATCTCCTTGAAGCGCTCCTCGGCTGCCTTGTTGCCGGGGTTAACGTCGGGGTGATACTGGCGAGCCAGCTTGCGATAGGCGCGCTTGATCTCCTCTAAAGAAGCATCTCGGCTGACGCCCAGGATCTGGTAGTAGTCCTTGAAATCGCTCGCAGCCATAAGCTCACCCCTACGAAATCAGGTTAAGGCTTTTCAGGATACTTCTCAGAATGTAAGGTGGGTATTGAAGAGACGGAGCCACGGCGGGGCAGTTGGCTCTGCCCCTGCTGTTGAGAAGCTATCTGGGCTAGGGCTTGCGCCTGGAAAAGATCCCCTTGTCGTCCCTTGTGAAAACTTGTTTGACCTTTTCCCAAGCCTTGAGCAGCGCTTGGGCGACGGGGTTGCCCTCTGCCTTGGCCTGGTTATAGGCTTCCACAAAGGTTTGCTGGGCTTCTTCTGAGAGATCGGCGCGGATTTCTGGGGAGATGGTCTCCGGCGTCAGGTTGCCTTCTGGCTCACTGGGCAAGTTCAAGTCGGCAGTGGCCACCTCTTCGCCGCCGGCACTTTGCAACAGCAAGTAGATTTCGCCGGCTTTTTCCTCCGGCACCTGCACCACCAAGAGGAACTCACCTGCTTGCACCCGG
Organism: Synechococcus sp. H55.9; assembly: GCF_047462355.1. Classification (NCBI taxonomy): domain Bacteria; kingdom Bacillati; phylum Cyanobacteriota; class Cyanophyceae; order Synechococcales; family Synechococcaceae; genus Synechococcus; species Synechococcus sp. H55.9. The sequence continues at coordinate 12,501 of NZ_JANSJB010000029.1, forward strand.
GTTTGGTAGATGGCAGCTTTCTCCTGCGGCATGCCCAGGGCAATGAGGGCGGATCCCAGCCCCGCTCCCAGCGCCCCGTAGAGAGCGCCACCGGTTGCCCCCAGCAGCGCCGCTCCCAAGGGCCCGGCGGCCACCACCGCTCCCAAAAAGGGAATAAACAGCACCCCTACCCCTGTAAGTAGCCCCAACAGGGATCCAAACAGGGATCCATAAATGGCGCCGCTGGTCAACCCGTCGAGAACCACATCCTTGCGGGTGATAAAGCCGCTGATTTTGGCTTCCGTTTGAAAATTGCGGCCAATGATGGAGATGCGATCGTTGGGGATGCCGCGGTTGAGCAGGCGCTGGATGCACTCTTGGACTTTGGCTTCTTCTTTGAAAACGGCAGAGACGCACTTTTTGGGGGCTTGGGCGAAGGCACTCATAAAAGCTCCTGGGAAAGTTTTGGCCGAGAAGGCTGAGGGCAGCTTTTGGCAAGCTTTTCCCCTCTTTGCCCATGCCGCCCATTATCTCCCTCGGTTGCCTCAGCGGGAGTCGAGGGATCGCGAAACTCCTGGAGCGATCTCCGTACTGAGGAGGCCTGCCCAAGCGCTCCGCGCCGCTCACGCGACCACCCCCAGCCCCTCTCCCTCAGGGACATCCCTCACCCCCGGCCCCTCTCCCTCAGGGAGAGGGGAGTTGGGAATCGAGGTCGCGGCTAGAGGGATCCAAGACCTTGCCTCAAGCCCTGGCAGACCCCCAGTAAAAAGTCAAGATCTAGGGTCTCAAGGGTGTCGCTGAGCTTGTGGTAGTGGGGGTTGCGCAAGAAGGCGGTGTCGGTCACCATAACCGCGGGGTAGCCTACATCCCAAAAGGGGGAGTGGTCGCTAAGGCGGGTAAGCGGCAGGATCAAACCCCGCTGGCCGGCCGGCAACCAGCAACACGGGATCCCCGCCTGCTGAAAACTGTGCTGTAGCCTCAGCAGATCCCCCAGGGTGGGCCAGTTGCCAATCAGGCCAATGTAATCCCCCCGGTCAGGGTAGAGCCGCTCCAGGCCGGCGGGGTAGCGCTGGGATCCGGGCGTGGGATCGCGGTAGCCCAGCATCTCCAGAGAGAGCATCAGCCGCAGGGGTTGGCGCTGTTGTCTAAGAAAGCGCGCGTAGGCCTTGCTCCCCAGCAGGCCCCGCTCTTCTAGGTCAAAGGCCACTAGCCACAGGGAGGAAAGGGCGGGATGGATGGAAAAATGGCGGGCCAATTCTAGCAGCACCGCCACACCGCTGGCGTTGTCGTCGGCTCCAGGGGTGGCCGGGGCAGCGTCAAAATGAGCCCCGACCAGAACGGGCGGTCGGCGGGGATGGGATCCCGGCAATTTCAAGATCCAGTTGCGGTGCTGGCAGCCCCGAGCCTCGAAGGAGAAAGATTCCACAGGGCCATAGCGGGAAAGCTCCTCTTGGATGTAGCGCTCCACCTGGCTGTGGCCCAGGGGCGACCAGTCGGGATCCCGCGGCTGGGCCACCTGTCGCAGATGGGCTTCTAGGCGCTGCTGCAGGTCTTCGCTCCCTGCCTCCGGCATTAGTTTTCTACCTCAGAGTGGATGGCTTGGGCATGAACCTGGCGGGCCAGCTCCAGGGTGAAGTAGCGGTGGGATCCCGCCCTTCCCGCCAGCACCTGAAACGGCAACTCAGGCTCCCCCAGGTGATCCAGCACCAAGGCTGCTCCGGAAAAGTCTTGCTCCCGGGTGTAATCGTTAACCGTCACCACGGCGGGGATGCCCGCCTGCTGGGCCGAGCGCAGCCCGTTCTCAGAGTCCTCAAAGGCCAGGCACTCCTGGGGGCGCAGCCCCATCTGTTCCAGCGTGTAGAAGTAGATGTCGGGGGCGGGCTTTTTGGCGGGGACAATATCGCCGGCAGCGATCACCTCAAACCAGCTCAGGCTCTCCGGCAGGGTGTGCTCCAGAAGGGCCGTCACGTTTTCGGGCGTGGTGGTGGTGGCGATGGCCAGACGGATCCCGGCGGCTCTGGCCTCCTGCAAGAGGCGCTTGACTCCGGGGCGCAAGGGGATCCCTCCTTGGGCCAGCAGAGCTGTGTAGTGGCGGGTCTTGGCCTGGTGCAGCCGGGCTATTAGGGCCGTCAGGTCTTCCCCGGCAGGCAGCGGCGGCTGACAGGTCTCGACGAAGTGGCGAATGCGCTCTTTGCCGCCCGTAATAGCCAGGAGCTGGCCGTAGAGCTCCACCGACCAGTGCCAGTCCAAGCCTGCCTCGGCAAAGGCGGCGTTAAAGGCCACGCGGTGCCCATCCCGCTCCGTATCCGCCAGCGTGCCATCCACGTCGAAAATCAAAGCTTGCAGTTCCATGCGCACCCCCCGTTCCCACCCCGCCAGCCTCCTGTCAACTGGGCAGGCGACCCTATGCTACCTCATGGTTTGGATGCTCTCAGCCAGGTTCCTGGGAAGGCCAAGAAGATGAGAAAATGAGGCACCGGTTATCCAAGTCTCGCCATGAGCTTCGATTTTGACTTGATCATCATTGGTGCCGGCGTCGGCGGCCACGGCGCAGCGCTCCATGCCGTCGAATCCGGCCTCAAAACCGCCATCGTCGAAGGTGCGGAAATGGGCGGCACCTGTATCAACCGCGGCTGCATCCCCTCCAAGGCTCTGCTGGCCGCCTCCGGCCGCCTGCGGGAACTGCAACACAGCGCTGGGCTGGGCATCCAAGTGGGATCCGTCCAGGCTGACCGGGGGGCGATTGCCAATCACGCCACCCAGGTGGTGGAGAAGATCCGCGCCGACATGACTCGCTCCCTGGAGAAGCTGGGGGTAACAATCCTGCGAGGGCGGGGCAGGCTGGCGGGATCCCAAATGGTTGAAGTCCAGGAAGAGAAGGGATCTCGAACCTACACGGCGCGGGATGTGATTCTGGCCACGGGTTCCCGACCCTTTGTGCCGCCGGGGATCCAAGTAGATGGCCGCACAGTGTTTACCAGCGACGAGGCGGTGCGGTTGGAGTGGATCCCGGAGCGGCTGGCCATCATCGGCAGCGGCTACATTGGCCAGGAGTTTGCCGACGTCTACACGGCGCTGGGATCCCAGGTCATTCTCATCGAGGCCCTGGAGACCCTGATGCCGGCCTTTGACCCCGACATTGCCCGCCTGGCCCAGCGGGTGCTGATCAAACCCAGGCAAATCCAGACCTATGTGGGCGTGCTGGCCAAGCAGGTGATCCCTGGCCAGCCGGTGACGATCCACCTCTCTAATGGCGAGACACTGCAGGTGGATGGCTGCCTGGTGGCCGCCGGTCGGATCCCGGTCTCAGAAGGGCTGGGCCTGGCGGAGCTGGGGGTTATCACGGACAAGCGCGGCTTTGTACCCGTAGATAGCCGCATGGCCACCGAATTGCCCCACCTCTGGGCCATTGGTGATGTGACGGGCAAGCTGATGCTGGCCCACGCGGCAGCGGCCCAGGGGCGGGTGGCGGTGGAAAACATCTGTGGCCGCCCTGCTTACATGGATTACCTGAGCATCCCGGCGGCGGTGTTCACCCACCCGGAGATGGGCTTTGTGGGGCTAACCGAGCCGCAGGCCAAAGCCGAGGGCTACAGCGTGGGCACGGTGCGCACCTACTTTGGTGGCAACTCCAAGGCCATCGCCTCTGGCGAGACGGAGGGCATGGTCAAGCTGGTCTTCGATAAGGAGGCAGGGCTTTTGCTGGGATCCCACATTTTTGGGCCGCATGCTGCGGATCTCATCCACGAGGCGGCCCAGGCCATCGCCCGCCGCGCCACGGTGCAAGAGCTGGCCCGCCTGGTGCACGTTCACCCCACCCTGGCAGAGACGCTGGAGGAAGCCTACCGGCGAGCTGCCCACAGTTTGACCGCAGCCTAGCCGTGCCCTGCTGCCGACCGACACGGGCCGACTTGACGGCCAAAACCGGTCTAAAAACCTACAAAGACTCTTAGGATAGGGGGGAAGAGGTGGGAGGACGTGGCTTTGGCCAACGAAGCGGAGATCACCCAGGCGGTGCAGGCCCAGTACGAGGCGTTTCCCTACCCGCCCGTTCCCTACGACCGGCCCTTTGAGGGCTTTTCCAGTCTGGGCAGCTACATCCTCGCCCAATATGCTCGCACCCGCACCTTGCAAGAGCCCAGCGGGGCCAGGTTTTTGGTGGCCGGCTGCGGCACCGGCTGGGAGGTGCACGGCATTGCCGCCAGCAACCCCGGCTACGGCGCCGTGGTCGGGATCGATCTCAGCCGCCCGGCTCTGGAGATCGCCCAAAAACGGATCAAGTACCACGGCCTGCGCAACTGCTCAGTGCACTATGGGGATCTGATGGATCCCTCCACTTGGCCGGAGGGGAGCTTCGACATGATCAGCTCCTATGGGGTGATCCACCACACCGCCGATCCGGTCAAGGCTTTGAGAAACTTGGCCTCGCGCCTAGCTCCCGAGGGGGTAATGGCGCTGATGCTCTACAACCGTTCTGGCCGTTGGCACCTCTACCGCATTCGCCGCGCTCTGGAGCTGCTGGGGATTACTCCGCCGGCCACCCCGGAAAAGATCGAATTTGTGCGGCAATTGTTAAAGGCAGCCCATCCCAGTTCCATGCTGGCCCGGCATGCCAAGGCCCACGAGGAATACTACTTACCAGATGAGAACATCGTCGATAACTTCTTCCATGCCAACGACATTCCTTTTGACATCGGCGAGATCCCCGACCTTTTGGCCCAGGCGGGTCTGGAGTTTATCGATGTTGCCCCCTACTTGGACTATTGGAATGCCAAGCCCTTAATTGCCGCCACCCACCCGGAGTTCCACCGCCGCTACGAGGCCCTCGCCCGCATTGACCAACTGCGGGTCATCGAGTACTTGGAGCCCCTCTACCACACGCAAAATCTCTTTTGGTGCTGCCACCAGGGTAAGAAGTTGGCCAACTGGGATCCCTTCACAGCCGAGTTTTTCCGTAGCTCCCGTTGGCAGCTTAACCCCCTCTTTCTCCAGCACGGCCAGGTGCGCTACTGGGATCAAAAGATCCCCCTTTCGGATCTGCTGGGCAAGGTGGATCCGGCCCAGATTGTGACCCAAAAGATGGACATCTTCTGGCCCATTGCTCGGATCCCTGGCAAGATGATCGCCTCCAGCCGCCACCAGGTGGTGGAGCTGCTGCTGCCTCTGGCCAACCAAGCCCGCTCCGGCAGCGAGATTTTGGATCAGCACGCCGAGAGAGCCGAGCACGTCCTTCATCTGTTTCAACAGTGGGAAGCCGACCGCTTAGTTCTCCGAGTTGCTTCCTAACTCCCCAAAGGGAGTAGGGGAGAGGCTGTAGAATACAAGGCCGTTGTCGCCAGGAAGAAATAGCGATGCTCTTCAACAAGACTGCCCGTGGTCTGCTCCTTGCCGGCGCATTTGTCCTCAGCACTCCGTGGGTTGGCGGGGGGGTGAGGACAGAGGCCGCTTCCCACGACACCAATAGGGATCCCTCTGTCCCCATGGCTCACCTGATGAGCCTCGGCCCTGCAGATGAATCCTTTGATCTGCGCTTCCTCGACGCCATGATCCTCCATCATGAGGGAGCTGTGAGCATGGCTGAAGAAGCCCTGCAAAAATCCCGGCGGCGGGAAATTCGTCAATTGGCAGAGGCTATCTTGACGGCCCAAAGCCAAGAAATCGAGCAAATGCGGGCGTGGCGGCTGAGCTGGTACCCACAAGCTCCACAGGATCCCATGATGTGGCACGAGGAAATGGGGCACCTGATGGCCATGACCCCAGAAATGATCTCCCACATGCGCATGGATACAGACCTGGGATCCGCCGACCGAGAGTTTGACCGGCGATTTCTGCAGGCGATGATCCAGCACCACGAGGGGGCTTTGAGCATGGCCGGAGAGGCACTGAAGAAATCCAAGCGCCCCGAGATCCGTCAACTGGCAGAGGCGATTGCGGTTACCCAGCAGACGGAGATCCAGCAGATGCGCGCTTGGCAAAAGCAGTGGTATCCGCAGTAGGGTAGGGCTAGCTACAGGGATCCCTGCCCCATCCGTAGATCTATCCCAGAAGGCTGGACAGGACGGGGGCACCCTCTCAAGGGGTTCAAGCTCGTCACCATGCGGGGGGCGGAGACGGCTCTCTTGAGGGCTCTTCCGCCCCCCACTAAACTACAGGGCAAGTTCTAGACCCGATCTGGGCACTGTCTTCAATCAAGGCCGGGCTTTTTACAAGGATCGGAAGTAGCCTTCACCTCTTGGCGCAGAATGGCTTCAACCAGCTCGTCCAGAGCTTCTAGGTCGGATGGATCATAGCTTCTTTCCCAGAGGATTTGGTTAATGCTGGACTCCTGCTGTGGAGTTAGAATCGAGGATTTTAAAACTTCATCGAGGATCTCCGGAATGCTCATCTTAACCTCGCCATCTGAAGTCAGAATTTATAAACCTAGCCTATAGAATGCCGGAAGTGCCCTTGGATAGCCATCGCGAGGATCACGTATTTTGACGATCAAAATCCGGGGTGATCCATGCAAAGCTTTCGGGGAAATCGCCAATGGTAGTTTTACCGAGTTTGGCTATGGGTGCTGTCTAAATCTACGAGCTTCTCAGGATCTTCTCCGATAAGCGTGTCTAGCGATGAGGGCAGCTTGTGCCTCACAATCTAACCTATATATCTATATCTCTCTATAATCTCTCTATACTATCGACACTTCCTGGACACCTGCTGAAATCTCTCATTTGAGTTCTTAAAAGGCAAGCCTGCTGCAAACCCCAAAGCCCTCAACCTCCCCTTGGGAACTGGAGAGAACTTGGGCAGCCGGGGTCAGTGGTCTATAATCCTGCCAATCCTCCTATTGCCATAGTCGCCATGGCTGATGCTGCTCTTGTTGCCGAGGCTGCCCTGTTGACTGTACAAGGGCTACGGGTTTTCTTGCCCAGCCGCCCGGTTGGTCTTGGCAGGACAGAGGTGGTGGATGGGCTGTCTTTTCGGATAGGGATCGGCCAGACTTTGGGCCTGGTGGGGGAGTCGGGATCCGGCAAAACCATGACTGCCCTGACGCTGATCGATCTGTTGCCCAGCTCGGCCCGGGTGGAAGGCAAAATCCTCTTCAGGGGCCCCAACGGCACGGTGGACTGGCTGCGGTTGGATCCCCAGGAACGGCGGCGCTACCGCGGAGCCCAGATCGCCATGATCTTCCAAGAGCCGAGCACCGCCCTCAACCCCCTCTACACCTGTGGCCAGCAATTGCAGGAAACCCTGCGGGCCAACACCTCCCTAACCCCGACGGAGATCCGCGCCCAAGCCATCCGCCTGTTTGAGGAGGTGCAGCTTTCTCCCCAGATGCTGGAGCGCTACCCCCATCAGCTCTCTGGCGGCCAAATCCAACGGGCGGCTATTGCCTGTGCCATCGCCTCCAACCCCAAACTGTTGATTGCCGATGAGCCGACCACCGCTCTGGATGTAACGGTACAAGCCGAGATCTTGCGCCTGCTCCGGGATCTGCAACAGCAGCGGCAGATGGCGATCCTCTTCATCACCCACGACCTCAATTTGGTGGCGGAATTGGCAGATCAGGTGGTGGTGATGTGCCGCGGCCAAGCTGTGGAACAAGGATCGGTGGAGCAGATCTTTGGCAATCCCCAGCACCCCTACACCCGCGGCCTGCTGGCCTGCCGCCCGGTGTTGGAGCGGCGGTTGCGGCGACTGCCCACCGTCCAGGATTTTCAGGAGAAGGGGGGATCCCTCGAGGAGCGGTGGCAGCAACTGGAGATCCCAGCCGCCGAAGAGGAAGAACGGCTGCGCCGGATAGGCAGCCAGCCCCCTCTGTTGCAGGTGCGGGATCTGCGCACCCACTATGCCGTCCGTCGCGGGCCATTGGGCCGCCAGGTGGGCGAGATCCGGGCTGTGGACGGGATCAGCTTCGACCTGTATCCGGGGGAAACCCTGGGGGTGGTGGGAGAGTCCGGCTGCGGCAAAACCACCCTGGGGCGAACCCTGCTGCGCCTGATCCGCGCCAGCTCCGGCCAGGTAATCTACAACGGGGAGGATTGGCTCCGCCTGCCGCCTCAACGCTTACGCCGCCGCCGCCGCGAGATTCAGCTTATCTTTCAGGATCCGGCGGCTGCCTTGGACCCGCGCATGAGTGTGGGAGCCAGCGTCATGGAGCCGATGGCGCTGCACGGGATTGGGAGAAACGCCGCCGAGCGCCGGGCACGAGCCCAACGCCTGTTTGAACGAGTTGGGTTGGATCCCGAGGCGCTGGATCGGCTGCCCCACCAATTTTCGGGAGGACAGCGGCAGCGGATCTGTATTGCCCGCGCCCTGGCCTCAGAGCCGCGCCTGGTCGTCTGCGATGAGGCGGTGTCTTCCCTGGATGTCTCCGTGCAGGCCCAGGTGCTGAACTTGCTCAAGGATCTGCAGGAGGAACTGGGGCTGACCTACCTGTTCATCTCCCACGACTTGAGTGTGGTCAAGTTCATGAGCGACCGCATCCTGGTCATGAACCGAGGCCGCATCGAAGAAATCGGCCCTGCTTTCCAGATCTACCGGCAGCCGCAGCAGGACTACACCCGCCGCCTTATCGCCGCCATTCCCAAAGGGGATCCGAAAAAGCGTGGTGCCCGCCAAGCCGGATGAAGGGTTTCCCCTGGAGCCGCACCCACGCACCTCCCGGCCAGATTTGCAATGAGGCTAGAATTAAGTAAACTTTGAGTCGTAAAGCTTTGGACTCCTTGTTAGCTGATTTAACAAAACGTTTTATCCGCAGTGTGGGCTGCAACCGGCTATGGCTCGCATACTCATCATTGAGGACGACCCTTCGATTCTGGATATTCTGCGTATCAATCTGGAGTTGGCGGGCTACGAGGTCGTGAAGGCCACCGATGGGGTACGCGGACAAGCACTGGCTCTGCAGGTTCTCCCGGATCTCATCATTCTCGACCTGATGCTGCCCCAGGTGGATGGCCTGACGGTTTGCCAGCGCTTGCGGCGGGAGGAGCGCACCAGCGAGATCCCGATCCTGATGCTCACCGCCCTTGGCCAAACCCAAGATAAGATCGAAGGCTTCAATGCCGGTGCCGACGACTACCTAACCAAGCCTTTTGAGGTGCAGGAGCTGCTGGTGCGGGTGCGGGCCCTGTTGCGTCGCTCGGATCGGATCCCACAGGCGGCCAAGCACGGCGAGATCCTCACCTATGGCCCTCTCACGCTGGTGCCGGAGCGGTTTGAGGCGCTGTGGTTCGGCAAAACCATCAAGCTCACCCACCTGGAGTTTGATCTGCTCCACTGCCTGATGCAGCGACATGGCCAGACGGTTTCCCCCAGCGAAATCCTGCAGGAGGTGTGGGGCTACGAGCCTGACGACGACATCGAGACCATCCGCGTCCATATCCGCCACCTGCGCACCAAGCTGGAGCCGGATCCGCGCCACCCCCAGTACATCAAGACCGTCTATGGGGCGGGCTACTGTCTGGAGCTGCCCAACATCGCCGATCCCGGCCCACCGCAGCCAGAACTGGCGAAAGAGTCCCTCAAGTAATGCTTGAGGATGTTGCTCACACAACTGCTAATCTAGGGGATGCCCTGCTGCGGATTGCGGTCTGAGGTTTATGTCTGGTGCAATTCAGTATCTGATGTGCCCACCCGACCATTACGAGGTGGACTACGTGATCAATCCCTGGATGGTGGGAAATGTCCACCGCTCTTCGCGAGAACGGGCGCTGCAGCAGTGGCAGGCTCTCTATCGGCATCTCTCGCAGCGGGCGGAGGTGAAACTGATCCAGCCGGTGCCAGGATGGCCGGATATGGTCTTTACGGCGAATGCTGGGCTCATCCTCGGATCCACGGTGGTGCTGAGCCGTTTTTATCACCCGGAGCGGCAGGGGGAACAGCCCTATTTCAAGGCCTGGTTTGAGGAACAGGGCTACACCGTCCATGAGCTGCCGCCGGCCCTGGCTTTTGAGGGGGCGGGAGATGCTCTGCTGGATCGGGCAGGGCGCTGGCTGTGGGCGGGCTATGGCTTTCGCTCCATGCTGGAGTCCCATCCTTACCTGGCCAAGTGGCTGGGGATCGAGGTGTTGTCTTTGCGGCTGGTGGACGAGCGGTTTTACCATCTGGACACCTGCTTTTGCCCTCTCTCCGAGGGCTATTTGCTCTACTACCCGCCGGCCTTCGATGCCTATTCCAACCGCCTGATCGAGATGCGGGTGCCCCCCGAAAAGCGGATCCCGGTTCAGGAAGCGGATGCCGTTCACTTTGCCTGCAACGCCGTGGATGTGAACGGCACGATCCTGGTGAACCGGGTCAGCCCAGAGCTGGAAGCCACCCTACAGGAGCGGGGCTTTACGGTGGTGCAGACGGAGCTGACGGAGTTCCTCAAGGCTGGCGGGGCGGCCAAGTGTCTGACGCTGCGCCTGGACGAGACGGTGGCTCCGCAAAGCGAGCCGGTAGCCACGGTGCTCAGCCGGACGGTGACTCTGGAGGGACACTTGGTGGACAGCGACCTGCTCACCCGCGCCGTCGATTGCATTGTGGACAATGGCGGCAGCTTCCAGATCCTCAAGTTTCAGCTTGGGGAAAAGCGGCAGAGCACTTCCAGAGTAGAGCTGGCCGTTTCGGCTCCCACCGAGGAGGCGCTGGATACCATTCTCAGCGCCTTGATCGAGCGGGGGGCGCGCCTGTCGGACGAGACCTTGCAAGATGCCCGCCTGGAACGGGTGGAGAAGGCGGGGGTGGCTCCCGACGATTTTTATGTCACCACCATCTACCCGACACAGGTGCGGGTGGCTGGCCAGTGGATCCCGGTGCAGCGGCAGCGCATGGATGGGGTGATCGTGGTCAAGGGATCCACAGCCTATTGCACTCTGATTCGCGATCTGCAGGTGGGGGATGCGGTGGTCTGCGGGGTGGAAGGGATCCGCACCGTGCGCCAGGCCAGCAAAGAGCGCTCTTCCCAGGAGTTTACCTTTATGGGATCGGGGGTCTCCAGCGAGCGGCGGGTGGAGCTTCTGGTGGAGCAGATCGCCTGGGAGCTGCGGCAGATCAAAGAGCGGGGCGGCAAAACGGTGGTGGTGGCAGGGCCGGTGGTCATTCACACCGGCGGCGGCTCCCATTTGGCTACCCTCATCCGCGAGGGCTATGTACAGGCCCTGTTGGGGGGCAATGCCATTGCCGTTCACGACCTGGAGCAAAATCTCTACGGCACCTCGCTGGGGGTGGATCTGTCGCGGGGCACCCCGGTCAAGGGCGGCCATAAGCATCACCTCAAAACCATTAACCTCATCCGCAAGTACGGCAGCATTCGGGCCGCCGTGGAAGCGGGCGTGATTACCGGCGGGGTGTTCTACGAGTGCATTCGCGCCCAGGTGCCTTTCTCGCTGGCCGGATCCATCCGCGACGATGGGCCGCTGCCGGATACGGAGATGGATCTGATCAAGGCCCAAGAGGATTACGCACGGCTGCTACAGGGGGCCGACATGGTGCTGATGCTCTCCAGCATGTTGCACTCGATCGGGGCCGGGAACATGACGCCTGCCGGGGTCAAGTTGATCTGTGTGGACATCAACCCGGCGGTGGTGACCAAGCTGGCGGATCGGGGATCCCTGGAGTCGGTGGGGATCGTCACCGATGTTGGCCTGTTCTTGAGCCTGCTGGTGCAGCAGTTGGCCCGTCTGGGACAGGTGTACAAGCGACCAGAACCCGCCCTTGCCGCCCGCTAGCCACCCCATCCCCAACGGCTGCTACCCCGTAGGTGTCTTTGCCGAAGTTTCAATTGGCCTTGGTTAATTTCAATGAGGAGACCCTATGCCGCTGCCTCCGGATGCTGGAGCTTGGTGGTGGGTATTGTTGGCCTCTGTAGCGGCTTGTATTCCTCTATTCTTTCCGGGGTTTTGGCTGACCAACTTTTATTCCAACCTGTTCAAAGCCTGGTTTGGACACGCCTTTGCCGAGGGGTTGGGACTGGGGGGCCTGTTTCTCACGATAGTGCTGAGTGTTCTCTATCCTCTGGGATTCTTTTGGGGATACTTGGCGATGTTGCCGCTGCGTTCTTTGGGATCCTGGGTGTGGGGAGTGGGGATCCTGGTGGCCGGCCTGTGGACGCTGCTGGTGTTTGCTCTGTTGTACTTTGACGCTCTGGATCAGGCGCGTCGATTGTAGGCAGAGGTCAACGCTCGAGATCTTTAATCTTTTTTTCTTTGAGTGTGCCTTTCATTAGCCTGCTGACGGATTTTGGCCTGCAGGATCCCTATGTGGGCATCCTGAAAGGGGTGATCTGGGGGATCGCTCCCCAAGCCCAACTGATCGACCTCAGCCACGGGATCCCGCCCCAGGATGTGGCGGCAGCCCGCTTTGCCCTGATGACCGCCTATCCCCATTTGCCTTCTGGAACCATTCACCTGGCGGTGGTGGATCCGGGGGTGGGGAGCCATCGCCGGGCGGTGGCCATCCAAACCCAAGAGGGCTATTTGGTCGGCCCCGACAACGGCCTCTTCAGCGGCGTTTTGGAGCAATCTCCACCTCTGGCTGCTGTGGAACTCAACCGGCCCCGCTATTGGCGCACCCTTTCCCCCAGCCGCACCTTTCACGGGCGGGATATTTTTGCCCCCGTGGCCGCCCACCTGGCCAACGGGATCCCGCTTCTGGAGCTGGGAGATCCCTTCGATGTGGCGGAGCTAACTCCCTGGAATTGGCCCCAGCCTCAGGAGGAGCCCAACGGCTGGCGCGGCCTCATCCAAGCCATCGACCACTTCGGCAACGGCATCACCAACCTGCCCGGCCACTGGGTGGAAGGTCGAAGCTGGAGCGCCTGGATCAAAGGGATCCCTGTCCGCTCCGCGGCCACCTTCGCCGAGGGAAGGCAAGGGGAGCTGCTGGCCCTGGTGGGCAGCTCCGGCTGGGTGGAGATCGTGCAAAATGGGGGCAACGCCAGCCGCAGCCTCGATTTCAAAGTAGGGGATGAGGTGCGCCTGCAGTGGAATGGCTAGCTCCCTCACCCCCGACCCCTCTCCCAGAGGG
>NZ_JANSJB010000030.1:0-13066 GCF_047462355.1 Synechococcus sp. H55.9
ACCGATCCCCTGGGGCGCCGCGGAGAACTGGTGCTGCCCCAGTGAGAACAATCAAGGGCTTTGGGCAGGTTTTCTCACTCTCATTCTGATCGAAATTCAGGGATCCCTGCGCAAGTTGGGATCCCCTTTTGTAACCCTTTTTTGCAACTTGTAAGGAAGATGCCGGCTGTGATCGCAATCAGCCAGGGAGCGAAAACGTTAATGCTAGCGTGTAGGTAGGGCAGGGATCCCTGTTGCGGCAAAGAAAACTTCATGGAAGGAGGAAAATCCGATGGTTGCTCTGCGGGGTTGGCTGGCAGCGGGCATGATCGGCGCGGCTGCAATCCTGGGTGGTGGTGAAGCGTGGGCCCAAAGTAGCTTGTGGTTACTGAACGGGCAATCGACCTGGGTTAACGGTTATTTCTACCCAGGCGAGAACATCTGGGCCGAGTGCGACCTCGACTGCCACGACGTGGATCTGGTGCTTTACGATCGCAACGGTCGGGTGGTAGCGGAAGATACGCTCTTGGACGATTTCCCCATCGTCCAGGCTCCCTATGAGGGCAATTTCGCAATCCAAGTAATCATGGCCGGCTGCCGCCACCCACGCGGCTGTGCTGTCGTCGTCGATTCTGACTACGGCTTCTAGCGCTTCCCTCGCCCCTAGCCCCTCTCCCTCTTGGAAGAGGGGAAGGAGGTACCGCCTGCTGTAGGGATGAAGGGGGCTGGCTAGGCGGGTTTGTGGCTGGCTTCCTGCACTTTGGCGTGGGTGAATTTGCTCAAGCCATGGATGGTTTTTTCCCAGTAGAAGGGCTTGGTAAAAAGCTGCCACAGGGCCATGTAGGCTGCCATGGAGTGCAGTTGCCAGTAAATGGGGTTGAGGAGAGCATAGAAAGCCAAGTCGTAGTAGCCCCGCCGAAAAACGGCCACCAAGTTCAAGTAGATCCCAATGGCATTGCCCACCAAGAGGTTAAACAAGCCCAAGTAAATTAGCCAACTGGGAAAGATGTTTTGCAGCCAATGGGCGCGGGTGAGCAGCCAGTAAATAAACAGCAGCCACATGATGGGGCTGGTGAGGAAGGTGAAGAAGCTGCCGCCGATAAAAAATTGGTAGGCCAGCCAGTTCTTGAGGCCCAGCTTGCGCAAAGAGCGCAGCGGGTTGCGGTTGTGCACCAGCCAGGTCTGCATATAGCCTTTGATCCAGCGGGAGCGCTGCCGGATCCAGTTTTTAAGGGCGCAGTTGGCCTCTTCGTAGGTGGTGGAGTTGATCACCCCCACCGTGTAGCCGTGCTGGCTGGCGCGAATGCCTAGATCGGCATCTTCGGTGACGTTAAAGGGATCCCATCCCTGCAATTCCCGCAGGCGGTCGGTGCGGAAGTGGTTGCTGGTGCCCCCCAGAGGAATGGGCATTTTCAAGGTTTCCAGGCCCGGCAGCAGGTAATCAAACCAATAGGAATACTCCAGAGTAAACATGCGGGTAAGAAAGTTCTCGTTGCGGTTGAAATAGTTGAGGGCCGCCTGGACGCAGACCAAGCTGGGATCCCCTTTTTTAAAGGCAATGATGGCTTTTTTCAGTTGATCCGGATCGGGGATGTCTTCGGCATCGTAGATGGTGAGGTATTCGCCGCGGGCAAAGGCCAGGCCGTAGTTGCAGGCTTTGGGCTTGGTCTTGGGCTTGCTATCCGGCACGATCAATAGGCGCACGTAGCGGGGCGGCTTGGCGGCGCGGGCGGCCTCGATGGTGGCCTGGTCGTTTTCTTCCAACAGGATCAGCACGTCTAGGCGCTCGTGGGGGTAGTCCAGCTTGGAGAGGGAGTTGATGAGAATCGGCATCACCTCCGGCTCTTTGTAGACCGGCACCAGGATGGTGTAGATGGGCAAGCTGCGGTCATCGAGGGCGGCCACTTCTTCGTCGGTAATCTGGTGGAAGCGATCGGCGGATCCCACCAAGCTGAGCAGCAGTTTGAAGAAAATCGAGGCTATGTAGAAGAGGTTAATCAAAAGCACCAAGATCGTCAGAGTTGTCCAGGGAGCGCTGGCCAAACTCCACAGCAGCAGCAGCAGCAGGCCATAGCCGACGGCAATTTGCGAGGGGGTAAACACCCGCGAGGCCGATTCCTCCGGCAGGCGGGCCAGCAGCTTGTACACCGCCTCTTGGCTAAAGCGGGATCCCTGATCTTGGCTGAGGAGCTGGGTGATATCCTGCTCGGTGCCCAGCACCTTTTCTATCCGCAACCCTGGCCGCCAACTGTAGAGCAGCTCGTCCACCGCCCAGTCCAGGGGGTCGTTGACCATCACGGTGAAGGTGTGCTCGTCGCTCCAGCTCAGGGGGTAGAAGAGGTGGTGCATCATCAGCTCCGGATCGAACTGGCGGCTCAGGCTCTCGTCCCGGTAGAGCAGCCCTGTTCCCATCAGCTCCGAAACGGAAGGGTAGCCCAGCAAATGGGCCAGAATGCTGAGATACTCGGGGGTGGAGAGGTAGCTCAGCCGGGTCAGCACCTGCCCCAGGCTGGATCCGGTGCGGCGGCGGATCTCCAGAGCCTGCTGCCACTGCTCCAGGGTAAGGCGGCTGCCCAGCAGCTCAGCAGCCAGCTTGCGCTCGAGGATAACTGTCAAGATCTGCTTTTCGGTGGCCGGGATCTCCCACAGCTTTTCGGCCTCTGGGCAAAGGCGTTTCACAGCCTGCCAGACGCCAGGAAAGCCGGGCTCTTCCGTGGCCACCACAACGGTTTGCGGGTTGAGCCAGCCACAGGGCAAAAAGCGCACCGGCAGGAGATCGCTGGGTTCCACTAGCCAAGGCAGCTCTAGATCTAGAGGCTGCTTGAGCAGCCAGTCCCGCAGCTTGGGCCGATCCAAAATCTGGCGACACAGGTCGGCAAACTTGCCAGGATGCATGACCCGCAAGCTCCAAAAAGCCCTGGGCAAGGAGCAGCCCACCTCTTCGCGGTACTCCTCCGCTGCCGCCAGTTGCTGGCGGGTGAGATAGCCCGCGCGCAAAAGCGAGGACTTAAGGGACTGGAGCATGGCCTAAAACCTGCGGTTTGGCTCAAGTCTGGCTCAACCGCAAGCCCATGCCTAGCCCCCCCTAGGAAGGGATGGGCGACTCGGGGCGGCGGGCCAAGCGGCGATAGACATTCCAGGCTCCCGCTGCCAGCAGAATAGCCAGCAGCAGCACCAGCCAATAGCGGTACTGCCACAGCAAAAGCTGCCAACTGAAGCGGCCTGGGTAGCGCACCCGGTAGCCTTGGGGGGTGAGATCCCAGCTCTGCACCTGGGTGAGGGCGGGGGCGGCGGCGTAGGCGGTGAGCACATTTCCCTGCAGTTGGTTGGCCAGGCGGGTGCGTGGATCGGCAAGGCCGCGGCTGAGGCGCTCTGCCAGGGCCGGATCAGATCCCCACCAGGATAGCCAGAGGGTAGGCCTGCCTTGGAGCAAAAAGTACTGCAAGAGGCCGAGGTTTTCCTGGGGTTGGGCGGCCAGGGCCACCTGCTGGTTCAAGGGGTTGAGGATCTCGAACTGGGATCCCAGCCGGATGGGGCTGTAAGGGAGCTCCACCTGCTCCGGGGCAGCGACAAGGATCTGCCAGGCGAAGTCGCCTGTTTCCAACTGGGTCTTTTCCTGGGGCAGAAACTGAAGGGTGGGCAGGAGCGGTTGGGCGGCCAGCCGGCTCAAGGCCCCCACCAGGTAGGCGGCAGCCGGCAGCCGTTGGGGATCCCCCAGCCAAACCCGTCCGGATCCCTGCAGCACCGCCGGGATCTCCTGCAGCTCGCCACTGGGGGCTTGGTAGCCGCTCCAGAGAAAGCCGGAGCTATCCGAGCGCACCTGAACCGTCAGCGGCGTCAGGGATCCCTGGCAATTGCCGGGGCTGGCCCCGTAGTCAAAGCGCAGCTCCAGTTGGTTGAAGCGGCGCAGCAGGCGGGTGGGCAGGGTCACGGTCTCGTTGAGCTGGCTGCGACCGGTGAGGTTGTAGGTGCGCAGCAGAACGCCGTTGAAGAACACATAGCCCGTCAGGCGATCCCCGGCCCGACCATCCACCGGGTTCATGATCACATCCAGTTGGGCCGCCAGATCCCGCGGGCGCCCCCCCAACTGCGCCAGGTTGAAGTTGAAAACCAAAGACTGGCTGCCAAAGCCCCGCAGCAGGGGATCCACGATCCCCAACTCCCGCAAGCTGAGGCGGTTGGCCTTGAGAGCCCGCTTCCAGTCCGCCACCGCCGCCACCCGGATGCCGCGGCTCACCAGCCCCGCCCGCTTCCACTCTTCATAGAGGGCAAGAATGGCCTCGCGGCGGGCGGCCACCCGCAGCCGCGATCCCTCTGGAGTTACTTGATGCTGCAGGTGGGGGGTAAAGTTGGCCGGCTCCAGAATCACTTGAGGCCCCTCCCCTGGACGGTTGCTCCAGAGGATGGGGGTCTGAGGGAAGAGGTGGGCCAGTAAGCTGTACAGGCCCAGCGCTGCTTCCGCCACCTCAGGAGAGGGGTTGGCGGGCACCACCAGCGTGAGCTGGGGGTACATCAGGCGCAGAAAGCCGGCCACTGTAGCATCGGGCACGCGGGGCACCAGCTCAAAAAAACTGTCCCGCCCTACCCTCAGCAGCAGGTTGCCGGTGTTGAGGTCGGCACAGATGTCGTCGCTAATGCTCAAAAACGGCTGCACCGACACCGTGATAAAGCGCTCACCCGGCGGCAGGTTAGGGATGGGCACCCGCACCACCGGCTCCTGGCGCAGATCTTGCACCAGAAAGATCCCCGCCAGCTCGTCGTTAATCAGCACCCGCACGGTAGAAGTGGGCTTGAGCACCGGCGAAGGTTCTAGGCGCAACTGCACAAAGCTGGCTTCTGGGTCGATGCCGTTGATGGGCGCAGGGACGGTGACATCCAGGCGCGGGTTGGATCCCTGCAGCAGCACCGAACGCTCGTAGCCCAGCCTCTGGAAAGCAAGGGGCTCCGCCCCCACTGCCTCTGTTGGCACGCAGCAGAGCAAGCCGGCCACCAACAGCCCCCACCCTCCTCTTCTCTGCCTTACCCTAGCCATCTGCGGGATCCCTAGCCCCTGCTCTGACGACAGAAAAAGCCTACACCTGCGGCGGGGGCAGTCGCCAAACTTCTAGGAGTATATGGCGCAAGAGTGATGAACTGGCCACAAGAAAGCCCCCTTCCTCAGGAACTCTCCTAGGCGCGGGCGTAGTCGTCCTCAAAGCGCACGATGTCGTCCTCCCCCAAGTATTCCCCGTTCTGCACCTCGATAATCACCAAGGGGATGGTGCCGGGGTTTTCCAGACGGTGCTTGGTGCAGGGGGGAATGTAGGTGGACTCGTTGGAGTTAAGCAGCACCACCTCCTCGCCCCGGGTAACGCGCGCCGTGCCCCGAACCACGATCCAGTGCTCGCTGCGGTGGTAGTGCATCTGCAGGCTAAGGCGATGGCCGGGCTTGACCTCGATGCGCTTGATTTTATACATCGGGCCTTCATCCAAGATCCAGAAGGCTCCCCAGGGGCGGGTCTGAGCCTGGGAGGGCAAAAGCTCCAGTGCCGGAATTGCCGCGTTGTCCATGTCCCGCACAGACTGTAGCATTGAGGTCACACCTTGTTCCACTTCAGGGGCTCTCACATCCTCACCTGCAGCGCGGCAACTTTTCATCGACCATCTTGCTGAACCCAATACGCCAAAACTCGTAGAAAAAAAGTCTCGAGAAGGGGAATACTAGCTATCCCTTGCATTCCTAATAGTTTTTGCAAAACTTGCTTTTAGGATTAACTAGGGTGTTCCAATGCCCTAGGCCGTCAAGTTTAGTGAAACTCGTTCATGGGGCATGGATGTTCGTAAACCGGCTTAAAGCCATCTTGCGGCTCGCGGCGCCGGTAGGGATCCCCTTGCTGCTCCTAGCTGGCCTCTTGTGGGGGCTAAAGGAAGGCTGGGGCTGGGTGAGCCTGGAGATGCAGTTCCTTAGCTACAAGGGATCCGTAGCCGCCCTGGGGCCGGATCCGCGCCTGCCCATTGTCGGCACCACCTTTCCCCCTTCGCTGGTGCTGGCCACGGCCATTTTGGGGCGCTCGCCGCTGGTGTTGCAGGCCATTTTGGGATCCCTGGTGTTGGACTGGATGGGGCAACAGTTGCGCCGTTTGCCTGTCGGCTTGGGGTGGCGCTGGCTGTGGGGCCTGTTGCTGCTGCTGCAGCCGGCTTTGCTCCTGATGCTGCTGCGCAGCCCAGTTTGGACGGCCACCTCGCTTTTAGTGGGGGTGAACATGGCCTTGTTGTTCCCTCTGGCGGATGGGAAACGGGCAGCGGAGAAGGACGAGCTGCCCGTTACCCTGCGGCTGCTGCTCATTGGGCTGGCCTTGGGGCCGCTGATGGTGCTGCGCTGGGAGAGCGGCTGGCTGTTGCCCTGGCTGGCAGGACTGCTGCTGGTGGCTTTTCGCCGCGAATCTTGGGGGTTTCGCTGGGTCTCGCTGCTGGTGGTGGGGTTTATCAGCCTGGCCCTGATCCTGAGCTGGCTGTATGTCAACTGGTTGGCGGTGGGGGATCCCTGGGCTTTTACCTACCAGGTGGGTAGCGGCCTGCGCCTGCCGCAGTTGCGGGAAGACCTGCAGCAGGCCGGCGGCTGGCAAGGGCTGGTGGAGCTGGGCAAGTGGCTGGCGGTGCTGGCCCCTGCCTATCTCCTGTTGGGGATGGGATCCCTGCTAGGCCGCTGGGTCGGGGCCTTGATCTGGGGGATGCCGCTGGTGGTTCTGCTGGCTTCCCTGGGCCAGGGGCTGTTTTTGCCGGAGCTGAGCCGCTTTGGTCTCGTCTGGGTGCCGCTGCCGTTGCTGATGGGGGCCTACTTAGTCCGCGGAGCCGGCCCCGGCTGGGCCAAGCGCCTGTTGATCACCGCCCTTTTGGGGCTGAACTGCCTTACCGCTGGCTATGGGCTAAGCCAAGAGCCACGATTTTTGGCGCCCCTGGTGCTCGAGGAGCGGGATCTCTGGGAGCGGCTGGTGGCAGGGGTGGCGCCCCTTAGCCGTGAGTTGGGAGCGGCCCAAGACCTGTACGAAGTGACCTCTGGGGGGCAGACTTTGGAAGCGTGGCGCCAGCAGCGGCAGGCAAAGCGTCAAGTAGGGGAATATCTCCGCCGCCACCTGGTGCCTGGCGAGAAGGTGTTGGTGGACGACGACATCCACTTTGAGGCTATCTTTTGGGCGGGGGATCCCCGCTTGTTCCTTACCCCCCACCAGTACGAGTTTGCCTTGGCCCTGCAACACCCCCAGGAGCGGGTGGACTACTTGCTGGTGGCGGGGCCGGCGGATCCCTTGCGGAGCGCCGATCGCATCCTGCAATTTTGGCCTGAGCTTACCTTTGAGGGGCTGCCGGGCTTTAGGGAGGTCTACAGCTCCCCGCAGGTGCAGCTGTGGGCCCGCCAGGCAGAGCTTGAGGAGGAAACGAGATGATCTGGAAACGGCAATGGCCGCGGCGACAGGTGCTGCAGATGGGCGGAGCGCTGCTGGCTGCCTCTGGAGTTGCCGGCTGTGGTCAGGGCTTCGAGAACGTTACCACTGGAAACCTGAACTTGTCAGAGCTCTTGGCCCGCTGGGAAGTGGGCATTGGCGAGGATCCCGGTCGCTTCCTCTGGGAAATCGAGTCGGATCCGCAGGTGGCGGCGGTGGCGCGGGGCTGGGATCCCCATTTCTTGAGTGGCTGGCTCAACAGCTTTGACCACCGCCAGGGGGATCTCTCCTTCTGGCGTAACTGGCACCAGGCGGGGCTTTTGCGGCAGTGGTTTGAGCGGGGCTACAGCCTGCACATCATCACCTGGGAAGACGACACCACCCGCCCCTGCGGCGACTACCACCTCTCGCCGCAGTTTATCCAGGACGTAGCCGAGCTGGCCGGGTATATTGCCCAAGCCAACCCCCAGGGCCGCCCCACCTACTGGAGCCTGGCCACTGAGTTTTCCTACTGGCGCGTCCCTGCCGACGCCTACAACGCCGACACTGCCCCCTACTACCGCGCCCTGATGCGCAACGTCTTAAGAGCCCGCCAGGCCATCAAGGAGCGGCTGCCCGAGGCCGAGGTGGCCCTCTGCTGGGGCGGCTGGATTGCCACCTTCGACGATCGCCGCCGCGGGGCAGGGCGCAGCATGGTGGAGCCTTTTGCCGAGACGATGAGCCAAATGGACGGGATCGCCTTCCAGTCGATGCGCCAGCGGCGACCGGGGGAGTTTAACCCGGAGCTAAACGGCCCGGATCCGGGTAACCCCGAGCAGATCCGCCTCTGCTGCCGCCTCTTTGCCCCCATCCACCGCAACCTGATGCTGGCCCACTACGAGCCCTCGATTAAGGACAAGCACCCCAACGGTGGCCGGGCCGACACCGTCCAGGGGGATTTCGCGATCATGAGCCGGCCAGAGTGGCTGCAGGAGGTGTCGCAACTGGGATTGCGGCGCATGTCCCTGATGCACTACGGCCTCTACAAGGGGGATCCCTATGGGGCGCTGACGGCAGCCCGGCAATTCCGGGCCCGCGTAGGTTTGCCGGCTATTGCCCAGAGGGTGTAGGCGTTGGCTGAATTGACCAGATGTGGGATCCCCATCTGGATCCTTCCGTCTGCTTGCCATAGTAGGATCAGCACCTGCGTACCCTACCTTGCACGGACCGCTGGTCTTTAGCGGCCGAGATTTTTCTAACCTCAAACGCCCCTCATGCCGCCCATCACCAAGATCCTGATCGCCAACCGAGGCGAGATTGCCCTGCGCATCATCCGCACCTGTCAGGAAATGGGGATCCGCACCGTGGCCGTCTACTCCACTGCGGATCAGAACTCGCTGCATGTCCAACTGGCGGACGAGGCCGTCTGTGTAGGGGATGCCCCGGTGGCCAAAAGCTACCTCAACATTCCCAACATCATCTCGGCAGCCCTTACCCGCGGTGCCAATGCCATTCACCCGGGCTACGGGTTCTTGGCGGAGAATGCCAAGTTTGCCGAGATGTGTGCCGACCACAACTTGATCTTCATCGGCCCCTCGCCAGAGGCGATGCGCAAAATGGCCGACAAAGCCACGGCCCGCGAGACTATGCAAGCGGTGGGCGTGCCGACCGTGCCCGGCAGCCGCGGCTTGATCACCTCTGATGAAGAAGCAGTGAAGCTGGCGGAGAAAATCGGTTACCCCGTGATCATCAAAGCCACTGCCGGCGGCGGGGGGCGGGGCATGCGGGTGGCCAGAGATGCCCAAGAATTGCTGAAGATGATGCGCACCGCCCAGGGGGAAGCCCAGGCGGCCTTTGGCGATGGGGGCATCTACCTGGAGAAGTTTATCGAGCGCCCCCGCCATGTGGAGTTTCAGATCTTGGCCGACAGCCACGGCAATGTGGTGCACCTGTACGAGCGGGATTGCTCAATTCAGCGGCGGCACCAAAAGCTGCTGGAAGAGGCCCCCAGCCCGGCTTTGACCACGAGCTTGCGCGCCCGCATGGGAGCAGCAGCGGTGAAGGCAGCCAAGGCGGTGAACTACGTGGGGGCGGGCACGGTGGAGTTTTTGCTGGATAAAAACGGCCAGTTCTACTTCATCGAGATGAACACCCGCATCCAGGTGGAGCATCCGGTTACCGAGATGGTGACGGGGCTGGATTTGATTGCCGAGCAAATTCGCATCGCCCAAGGTCAACCCCTGACCTTTCGCCAGAAGGATGTGGAACTGCGGGGCCATGCCATCGAGTGCCGCATCAACGCCGAGGATCCCAAGCAGCAGTTTCGCCCTTGCGCGGGCACCATCAGCGCCTATTTGCCCCCTGGGGGGCCGGGGGTGCGCATGGACTCCCACATTTACACCGACTACACCATTCCCCCCTACTACGATTCGCTGCTGGGCAAGCTGATCGTCTGGGGGCCCAACCGGGCGGCAGCTATCCGCCGCATGCAGCGGGCGCTGGGGGAATGCGCCATCACCGGCGTGCCCACCACGATCCCTTTCCACCAGCAGATCCTGCGCCACGAGGCTTTTTTGCGGGGCGAGGTGTACACGGATTTCATCACCCAACACCTGCTACCCAGCCAGTAGCAATCCAATCAGAAGTCGTTTGGGATCCCGCTTTGAACTGCGGCTTGCCGGAAGTTAAAGTTAAGCGTGAGTTGAGGGTTGCTGGTCTTGCAGATGAGGGATCCCCGGCCCGACTCGGTTCAACAGGCCCATCTCCAGCGTCAGCCGAGCTGCCCTGTGCCCAGCCTCAGCCAGTTGGTGCTGCAATTTTTGCAGGAGCGGGAGCGGGATCTGGCCCCAGCCAGCCGCCGCACCTACCGCATTGCTCTGGAGCAGTTTGCCAAAACTTGCCCGGTGCCGCTGGGACAGGTGCAGCCGTCCCACGTTCAGTCTTTTTTAAACAGCTTGAGGGGGCGTCCGTTGCGCAACCGTTCGGGCCAGTGGATCCATCCGCCTGCCTCTCCCGCTACCTACAACCTGAAGCGGCTGGCGCTGCAACAATTTTTTGAATGGGCCAGCCAGCGAGGCTACTTTCCGGATCCCTTGCCCACCCAGGCCATTCGACCTGCCCGCCTGCCCGCTCGTCTGCCTCGCGACCTGGATCGGCTGTTGTTGCAGCGGGTTCTGCAACGGGCCCAAAGCCATTCTCTGCGCTACGCAGCCTTGATCCGCCTGCTGTTGGAGTGCGGCCTACGGGCGCAGGAGCTGTTGGACTTGACAGTACAGGATTTTCAGATCAGCCCTGAGGGATCCCTGTTGGAGGTGCGCTGTGGCAAGGGAAGTAAACCTCGCGCTGTGGCGGTCGGGGATCCCCTCTCCGAGCTGCTGCAACAATATCTGAGCCAAGAACGGGGCCCGTGCGCGCCGACGGATCCCTTGTTTGTCTCCCAATCCCGCTGCCCGGCCTACCGGGGTCGTCCCCTCACCTACGATGGCCTACGTCATATTGTGCTTAAGCTCACCGAGCCTGAGCCGGGCCACCAAACCCCCCACCAGTTTCGCCACAGCTTTGCCACCCTGCTGCTGGATCGCGGCGTTGCCCCTGAGCATATCCAGCACTTGCTGGGCCATACGACTGCCGCCATGACGATGCGCTACACCCAGCGGGCCAACTTGAGAGCAGCTATTGCCCGTTCCCGCGCGATCTTGGATCAGGGCTTGATTTAGGGATCCCTTGTTGTGCCATGGTCTCTATTGTTGTAGTAGGGAGAGGCTCAGATTGCTAACAGGAAGGGAAACCGGACATCCAGAGGGCAACCCCGGAAAAGAAATCAATCAGGTACACCTGACTAAGGTGCTTGGAATGACCTGAAAACAATCGAGATGGGTTATTTCAAGTTACACGCTGGAGAGGAAGGTAGAGCACATGTTCTCTCTCCTTTCCTATGGGCAACTGCGGGCCAAGGCTGGCCTTCTGCTGCTCCAACCAGATGATCAGATGTCCGTTCTCAGGGTAGTATTCCAGAACATACTTAATGAAGTCATCAATTGTACATGGCTTGCTGAAACCTCCCATCCACTGATGAAAGTGGCTGTGCACTTCGTTGGCTATGGTAATCAGGTTGGAGAGACTCGCTGCAAGCTTTGGATAGTGCGCTTCAGAGTAGAGATGATGAACCGTTAGGCTACTGGCTGCTTTTCGAGTAACTCTACAAAGATTTCTATCCCTTTTTCTTGCAAGATCTTTTGCCTTTTCTATCTGATTTTGTCGATCCTGGATTGCCTTGACGATTACCTGAATCTGAGGTTCAATGCGTTCGCTAACATCTTGACACCAGTCTTTTCTGTGGTTTTGCTTGAGAACCTCTCCCATAATCTTGGCAAGCTCATAGATACCTCGTAAAGAGAGGTAAACAGTGTCATCATTACCAAAACGTGTGTAATGAATGTCTTTGATTAACTTACTTTGCTTCGATGCAAGCTCAAGCGCCTTCTTAAGATAGTCAGTTCGAGTTCCAAAGATCATCACAACATCTCGAAGAGATAACCAAAACTGATCTTGTCTTTTGACCAGAGAGGAGCTGTTCTGAAGGATCCTGTGATCCACGAGAGCTTTCTGCTTCTTGCGATGCTCTTCCTTGAACCAATTTCTAATGCTTGTACCTGTAGAGGATTTGGGATCTTGCTCTGTTCGAGATCTTAAAAAGGATAAAATGGCATAAGCGCCGGACTGCGTGTATTCCCTTAGCCCAGAACTTTTGTTGATAACACGATAGTCTTTACCTTCCACCAGTTCCCACTCATCATCGGGGATCCTGTCAAAGTGAGCTTCAATCTGCCTGAGTTCCTCAAGGCTGATACCCAAGAAATCGGCGAGCTTGTTTGAGGAAACATAGACTATAGCCATTGCTCGAACTTCTCCGTAAGGCTTTTGTAGAAAAGAGTCAATCGCTGGAAAATTTTGTCATCTCCCGTCGGAGAATCGGGATGGTAAATCTTGCTCAGGCGGTAGAAAGCAGCTTTGATGTCTTCATCGGTAGCTCGGTCAGGGTCAAGCCCAAAAACCCGCCAAGGCAAGTCGTACTTGAAGATGTTGATCCCATTGATGCAGCCATACCCCTCTTCCCCCTCTTCGTTGGGAAGGATCCCGATGTGCTGACGATAAATGCGCTCCAAATCGTCTATTTTGGATAAGTTCAGTTTGCCCATACCACTGGTTGCCAGTCTGAAGCTGGCTGATTTTCTCAGCTCGGCTGCGTTTTTAACGCCAAAGTGGTTGTAAATGGCTTTCTGCAGCTCTTTGACAGACAGCCGGGGCGGTGGCTGTAGCTGCCTGACTACAAACCGGGCAAAATTCTCTAGGAGTTCCTTAGAAATGCCATAAGTATCCGAAAGACGCTGGATTTCTGCGGCAATCGCCACCTGCGGGTCGGGCCCAGCTCCTTCTTTTGAGGTTGTCCTGGTTGCTTTCGGTTTTGTGCTGGTGGCTTTTCTGGGCACGGTTTCTCCTCAAGTCAGCAATGCCAAGTGCAAATCTGCACAAAACTCATAGGCTACCCATGAACTTATCTGCCCGATGAAGCAGAGAATCTCAAATTAGCGTAACAATGTTGTCGGTAACCGTAAAGCCCTGCACCACATAGGATGCACCATGGCGATGCCTAGTTGGATAGCTTGGTGTGGGGAGCGGATCCGCACGGG
>NZ_JANSJB010000030.1:13166-21610 GCF_047462355.1 Synechococcus sp. H55.9
AGCGTATTTTTCGGATACTTTTCAACCCAAGGTCTGGGGCCGCCTTTGTTTTCCTTCAGCTTTTGGGGATCAGCCGCTTGGGACAGGCGGCGCGGATGTGGGATTCGCTCAGATCGGGCATGAGGGCCAGGGCCCGTTGGGCATCGATTTGCGCTTCGCACACCGCCTCCAGCACCTGCTCGGCCATCAAGGAAAGGGGCATATCGGCGGTTTGCTCAGGATCGGTATCCTCTCTAATTTGTCGCACTCCCACCGGTGGGGGTGGCAACACCGGCGGAGCCGACTGGGGGGGCAAGGTGGTGGAGGTACCCACCTCCAACTGCGCTTCGGCCAGGACCACACCGCGCCCTGCCACCAACAGGGATCCCAGCAACAGGGATCCCCCCAACTTACCCATTTCTTTGCTGAGCGGGGCGCGCTTCTTCAGACCTTCTCCAAGGCCACCGCTGCCCAACCTCTTGCCCAGCGCTTCGCCGCTCATCTTAACCCCTCAAAGACCACCCCTTTGTTCAAGATATCCAACAAACCTTGGATTTGCAGTAGGCTATCGTTGGCTCCCAAACCGTTTGCAGACTCCCCTATGGCTCGTCTATCCCAAGAGCTAGCCCGATTTGCCTGCCTTCCCGCCAACCCAGAGCAGCCTGAGGGATCCCCACCCGTGGCGATCTGCGTTGAAGAGATTCTCAAACTGGCGGGCGAGCGCAGCTTTGGCTTGTTTTTGGCAGTGCTGTCTTTTCCCTCGGCTTTGCCTCTGCCGGCCCCTGGCTATTCCACTCCCTTTGGCGTGGTCATCCTACTGCTGGCCCTGCAAATGCTGGCAGGGCGAACCACTCCCTGGTTGCCGCCATGGGTGCTGCAGACATCCATTGAACGGAAGCAATTGCAAAAGTGGGTGCAGGCCGGGATCCCATGGTTGCAGCGCATTGAAAAAGTTGCCTGCCCCCGTTGGCAACAAGTCTGCACCAGCCGCCTGGGCCAGGTCTGGCTGGGCACCTGGATTGGTTTGATGGGCATTTCCATGATCATTCCCGTGCCCGGCACCAACACCCTGCCGGCGATGGGGATCTTCGTCACCGCCTTCGGTCTCCTGGAAGAAGATGGGCTCCTCTGCAGCCTGGGATCCCTGATCTGTGTGGCAGGGGGGCTACTGACCACTTCCATTTTGGTGGGCCTGTGGCTGGGGGGAACGACTCTGTTGGATTGGCTGAGAAGATAGCGCCCTAGCAGCCCCTCTCCCGGAGGGAGAGGGGAGTTGGGGATCGAGACAACGCCCAGCTTCACCGATGGAAAGACAGTGAGAAGTTGTATCGCCTGCGTCTTGTTGCAACGGACACCCCCGCGCCGCTAGCGGGATTGAGGAACTAGCGCCAGATCCTGGGTGAGGCGCAGCTCGATCACCTGGTTGGGATCCAACACCACCACCTGCGGCGCTGTCACGTTGCCGATCACCGCTCCGGCCACCCCTGCCCCCAGCACTTCTTCTGTGGCAATGGCATTATCGCCGGTTACCAAGCCGAGAACGGCGCCTGCTGCCGCACCGATGGCCGCATCTTGGATGATCTTGCCTGTGGTGGTGTAGCGGGGATCCTTGACATCGCGGATTACATCCGATTGAGCGGCCAAGGGGAACAGTTGGTTGTTGACGATGATGCTTTCCGCCACAAAGCGCGTGCCGCCCGGCGCCGGCTCAAAGCGGCCATCCACCCGTGAGCCAAAAGGCACCAGGATGTCCCCCTGGCCGTTGCGAATTGGGTTGCGAACGATCAAGGACATAGGGCGAGTTTCGTTGGGGGCGATGAAGAGGCGCTCGTTGAAGGGGGTGGTGGTCTGTATCAGAGTGCCCGCCGCCAGCGTGGAAAGGCGCAGGTCAAAGCCGGGCTGAGGGGTGGAGAGCCAATTGCCTGGGTTCTGGGCCACCAGGGATCCCCGACTGAGCAGGGCCTGGTGGGTAAAAGCAGCCACCTCAGCACGGGTGGCAGGACGGTTGGGCTCCAAGAGCATGGGATCT
Source organism: Synechococcus sp. H55.9 (assembly GCF_047462355.1). Lineage (NCBI taxonomy): Bacteria > Bacillati > Cyanobacteriota > Cyanophyceae > Synechococcales > Synechococcaceae > Synechococcus > Synechococcus sp. H55.9. The sequence continues at coordinate 15,175 of NZ_JANSJB010000030.1, forward strand.
GGGTAATTCACGATCAGGCCGGCGCGGTTGGCGGCTGCAATTAGCGTCAGGGCCCAGTTGGGAATGGCTGCCGCGTCACGGTAGCGGCTGAACAGCTCGCTCGGCTGGGCCGCGGGGATGGCACTTGTGTTGCCAAGGGCGTTGGTCAGGATCACCAGCGCCTCGGTGCGGGTAACGGGCTGTTCGGGTCGGAAGGTGCCGTCCGGGAAGCCGGCCACCAAGTTGTTGGCTGCCGCCGCGGAGATAGCGCTGGCCGCCCAGTGGTTGGAGGGCACATCCCGAAAGCCGATGAAGGCACCAGAGGTGTTGCGGAGGCGAAAGGCAGTGGTGACGAGGGTGGCAAACTGAGCACGGGTCACCGGCTCGTTGGGACGGAAGGTGCCATCCGGGAAGCCGTTCAACACCCCTTGAGCGGAGAGAGCCTCAATGTAGGTTTGGGCCCAGTGACCAAAAGTGTCGCGAAAAGGGGCGGCCATAGCCGCCTGGCAATGAATGCCCAGTGCGGCTCCCGATAGGAGTAGGCCGGCTGTGCGTGGGGTCAACAGAGAGGGAAACATCGTGCATTCACCAAGTTGTCGTAGCGCCCATTGCTGGGTCAATAGCTACTCTTATTCTGGCTATTTCCTCAGTGGTGACAATAGCTGAAACCCTCTCTGTATAGCAGTTTGAGCGTTTCCAACCTAAGATTTGCAAGAAAACGCAACCATAGAAGATCGATAAGGAAACTCCCGAATCTATTTCGCGTCAAGCCATTACGCCTAAGCCCGGTCACTCTTGAGGATAATGGCCATTTCGGGAGCAGCCAACAACTACAGCTTTTTCCGGCGTTATCTACTACAGCCAATGTAGATCCATCTCTTGCGTAGGAAGGATCTCGCTTGGCTACAGAACTCCCATGAAGTCGGAAAAAGCTGTAACCAGAAACCGAATTGATCGCAAATTAATCGGATCCCAACCGGCAGGCCACCTGAGAAGGAAGCTGGGCCAAAGGGATCCCTTCGAGGATCTCGGCTGCAAAAGCATAGGTGAGGAGTTGCCTGGCCTGGGCCTGGGGAATGCCGCGGCTTTGCAAATAGAAGATTTCTTCGGCCTCCAGTTGGCTGACGGTGGCCCCGTGGGCACATTTGACGTTGTCGGCAAAGATCTCCAACTGCGGCTGCGTATCCACCCGCGCCTTGGGGCTCAACAGCAGATTGCGGTTGGTCTGGGCGGCGTCTGTCAGTTGAGCTGCTTGGCTCACCAAAATGCGCCCGCTGAAGACCGCACGGGCCGCCTCGTCCACGATGCACTTGTGCAATTGGCGGCTGCTGCCGTGGGGCGCTTGATGCACCAGGCGGGAGTGGGTGTCGCTGTGCTGGGATCCCTTCAGCAGGGTCAGTCCCTGCAGGTGGGTGTGGGCCTGGGGTTCTACCTGGACAAGCTCCAGGTTGTGGCGGGAAAATTGGGATCCCCACTGGATGGCCTGCAGCCGGTAGTGGCTGTGGCGGCCCTGGCGCACAGCAGTTTGGTTGATGTGAAAAGCCTGGGATCCCTGCCGCTGCAAGATCACATGGTGTAGACGGGATCCTTCGGCCAGGGCAATCTCGGCGACGGCGTTGCCAAAGGGGATCCCGGCCCCCCAGGAGAGGTGATCTTCAATCAGGGTGAGGGAGCTGTGGGCCTGCAAAGCCACCAGACAGCGGGGCTGGGCCAAAACCGCCTCTCCTTCAGAGGCCACGGTTATCCAGAGCAGGTGCAAGGGCGGCAAAACCTCCTGCTGGGGTGGCAGCTCAATCTGGATCCCATCGCCTAGATGGGCGGTGTTGAGGGCGCTGAAGACATCGAGCTTGACGATGGTTTGCAACCATCCAGGAGCCGACTGGCTTAGGGGAGCAATTCGCAGGGCCGAGGGCAGGCCGCTCAAGTCAGAAAGGTGGGGAGCAAAGTAGCCGTTGACGAACACCGCATAGCTGTGACGGCTCTCCGGCCACAGCCAGGGATCCAGCACGGCCTTCTCTAGCGTTGCCTGTCCAGGGCCGGCCAGGCGAAAGGTGTGGGCCACCAGCGGCGAGAGGTCGCTGTATTTCCAGTCTTCTTCGCGGGGGGTGGGGATCCCCAGTTCCGCCAGTTGGGCGCGGGCCTGCTGTCTCAGGGTGGTATGGGGATCTTCCACCTCTGGGATTTGGCGGAGGATGTGCTCCAGAAAGGGACGGCCAAAACCGCTGGCGTCGCTTTCTCGAACCGAGGACTTGGGCACCGCAGCGCTCATCCCACCTCCTCCTTGAGCCAGTCATAGCCCCGCTCTTCCAGCTCCAGCGCCAAAGTCTTATCGCCGCTGAGGACGATGCGCCCCCCTTCCATCACATGCACATAGTCGGGGGTTACATACTCCAGCAGGCGCTGGTAGTGGGTAATGAGGAGCATGGCCTTCTCAGGGCTGGCCAGTTGGTTAATGCCCTGGGCAACGACGCGCAGCGCGTCGATATCCAGGCCGGAGTCCGTCTCGTCTAAGATAGCCAGCGTCGGCTCCAGCACCGCCATCTGCAGGATCTCGTTGCGCTTTTTCTCGCCGCCGGAAAACCCTTCGTTGACGGAGCGCTCCAAAAAAGCGGGATCCATCTTGACAATGCTCAGTTTTTCCCGCACCAAGTCGTCAAAATCGAGGGGATCCATTTCCGGCTGATCCCGATATTTCTGCCGGGCGTTGTAGGCGGCGCGCAAGAAGTCCAAGTTGCTCACCCCCGGAATCTCGATGGGGTATTGAAAGGCCAAGAAGATCCCGGCCCAGGCCCGCTCCTCCGGCTCCATTGCCAAGAGATCCTTGCCCAGATAGAGGATCTCGCCCCCTGTTACCCGGTAGTCGGGGTGGCCGGCCAAGATCTTGGAGAAGGTGCTTTTCCCGGAGCCATTGGGCCCCATGATGGCGTGGATCTCGCCGGCCCGGATTTCCAGGTTCACCCCTTTGAGGATAGGAGTACCGTCGATCTCAGCCGTGAGATCGCGGATAGATAAAATGACAGGGCTGTTTTCCCGGATCATGTCAGAAGTTCGTCTTGGGTCGAAGTATTGGCGGACAGACCTACCCCTTCAGCGCCGCCCCCAAGGTGGAGCTGCGCCAGGCTGCTCGGCAATTGGCAACGAGCATAGCCGCTCGCCAGGGATCTAGCCAACGGATCCCTCTAGCTTCAGGCTCAGCAGCCGATCCGCCTCGACGGCAAACTCCATTGGCAATTGGTTGAACACCTCTCGGCAGAAGCCGCTGATGATCATGGAGACGGCGTCTTCTACAGAAATGCCGCGCGACTGGAAGTAGAACAGTTGCTCTTCTCCGATTTTGGAAGTGGAAGCTTCGTGCTCTACTTTGGCAGTGTTGTTTTGCACTTCAATGTAGGGGAAGGTGTTGGCGCTGCACTGATCCCCAATCAACATGGAATCACACTGGGAAAAGTTGCGGGCGCCTTCTGCCTTGGGCCCAATTTTCACCAGGCCGCGATAGCTGTTTTTGGAATGCCCCGCCGAGATGCCTTTGGAGATAATTCTGCTGCGGGTGTTGCGGCCTATGTGGATCATCTTGGTGCCGGTATCGGCCTGCTGGTAGTGGTTGGTCAGGGCCACTGAGTAGAACTCGCCCACCGAGTTTTCCCCCACCAGCACGCAGCTCGGATATTTCCAGGTGATGGCCGAGCCGGTCTCCACCTGCGTCCAGGAGATCTTGGAGTTGGCCCCCTGACAGAGGCCGCGTTTGGTCACGAAGTTGTAGATGCCGCCCTTGCCGTTTTCGTCGCCGGCATACCAGTTCTGCACCGTCGAGTACTTGATCTCGGCATTGTCCAGGGCGATCAGCTCCACCACCGCCGCGTGCAGTTGGTTGGTGTCGAACATGGGGGCCGTGCAGCCTTCCAGGTAGCTGACGTAGGATCCCTCGTCAGCAATGATCAGGGTGCGCTCAAACTGGCCCGACTCGCCGTTGTTAATGCGGAAATAGGTGGACAGCTCCATCGGGCAGCGCACCCCTTTGGGCACATAGACAAAGGAGCCATCGCTAAACACTGCCGAGTTCAGCGCCGCGTAGTAGTTGTCGGCAATGGGTACCACCGTGCCCAGGTACTTGCGCACCAGCTCAGGGTACTCCCGCAGCGCCTCCGACATGGAGCAGAAAATGATCCCTTCCTTGGCCAGCTTTTCCCGGAAGGTGGTGGCCACCGAGACGCTGTCGAAAATGGCGTCCACCGCCACATTGGCCAGCCGCTTCTGCTCCGACAAAGGGATCCCCAGCTTCTCAAAGGTTTCCAGCAGCACGGGATCCACTTCGTCGAGGCTCTTTTTCTTCTCCTTTACCTTGGGAGCGGAGTAGTAAACGATGTTCTGGTAGTCGATGGGCGGGTAGGTCACATTCGGCCAGGTGGGCTCGCTCATCTTCAGCCACTGGCGGTAGGCCCGCAGCCGGAACTCCAGCATAAAGTCCGGCTCCCCCTTCTTGGCCCAGATTTGCCGAATGATGTCCTCATTTAAGCCTTTGCCGATGGACTCAGAGGCGATGTCGGTAACAAAGCCGTACTTGTAGGGCTGGCTAATTAGGGTGCGGACGCTCGTAGACATGGATGGCTCTCGGTTAGGGACAGGGGCAAAACAGATGGCCAATTAAAACAACATGGTTGTTGCTTAACTAATCCTCAGGTTACTTTAGCAATGATCCCCTTGTCAAAGTAGCGGTGCTGGCAGCGGCAGCCGAGTAAACCCAGTCTAACCAGGAGGGCGAGGGTGGAGAGCGCGCGCAAGATCACCGATCCGTTCACGCAACCCGTTTCCAGCAAGCAGGCTATCTTGATCTACCTACGCAAGACGGGGCAGGCCACCGCCCAGACTCTGGCAGAGCACTTGGGCATTTCTCCCCAGGCCATTCGCCGCCACCTCAAGGATCTGGAGGCAGAGGGGCTGATCCACCATGTCGCTCAAGCTAGCGGTTTGGGCCGCCCCCAGCACCTCTATCAGCTCAGCCCCCAAGGAGAAGCGCAATTCCCCACCGGCTACGACGAGTTTGCCCTCGGTCTGCTCAATACGCTGGCTGAAACCCTGGGATCCGAACAGATGGGATCCCTGCTCCAGCAGCAGTGGCAGCGCAAAGCCCAGGAGTACCAAGCCCAGATGGGCTCCGGATCCCTGGCCGAGCGGCTGGAGCGCCTGGTGCAGTTGCGCCAGGCAGAGGGCTACATGGCGGAGTACTACCCCTATCCTGCCAACCTGGCTGCCCCGATTGCAGCAGAAGGCTCTGAGCAGTATGTCGAGCAATATGTCTTGGTGGAGCACCACTGCGCCATCGCCCAGATTGCCCAGCGCTTTCCCAGCGTCTGCGGCCACGAGCTGGAGATGTTTGCCGCCGCCCTGCCCGATTGTCGGGTGGAGCGCCTCACCTGGCAGGTGAACGGAGAACACCAGTGCGGCTACTGGATTGCCAAGCCAGGATCCCCTCCTAGACCCAGCCACGAGTAGCAGTTCGTCCTTTGCTGGGCCTACCTCAGGTGACGGCTTCGGAAGACGGGCAAGAGCAGCTATGGATGCATAAAGGTATAGCTATATGGTAGTATAAGCATGAACCAATCTGGATTTTTCCCATGTCAGAGCTGGAGAAGCCGCACCAAGGGGTGGGGCGGGTTACCGCTTACTTTATCAACAACGCCCAGCTTACTTCCTTGATTATTGTGGGTCTGGCCATCTTTGGCCTGCTGGCGGCGACCTTGACCCCCAAGGAAGAAAACCCGCAAATTGTCGTCCCGGCAGCGGATGTAGTTTTGCGGTATCCGGGGGCCAGTGCCGAGGTCGTGGAGAAGACGCTGATCACCCCTGTGGAAGCGAAGCTACGGGAGCTGACAGGGATCGACCACATCTACTCGGTGGCCCAGGCCTCTGGCGGCTTGATCACGGTGCAGTATGAGGTGGGGGAAAACTGGGAAGACAGCCTGTTTAAGCTGCAAAACCATCTGTTTAGCCACCCCGAGCTCTTCCCCCCCGGCGCCAGCTATCAGGTGCAGCCGGTCATCATTGACGATGTTCCCATCGTTACCCTGACCTTGACAGGGGCCGACTACACCGACAATCAGCTACGGCGGGTGGGAGAGCGGCTGCTGGAGGATCTGCGCAGCCTTCCCAACACGGCCCACCTGACGCTGGTGGGGGGGCATCCCCGCACCATCCGGGTGGATTTGGATCCGGAGCGGCTGGCCAGCTATGGTCTTTCCCCGACCCAGGTGGCCCAACAGATTGCCGCCGAAAACTTGCAACTGCCGGCGGGAGAAGTGGAGGTGGGCTCGCGGCAGATCCGCCTGGAGGGAGGGCAGCGGCTGGCCTCGGCCGAGGACGTGGCCGCCATTCAGGTCAAGCCAGAGGTCTATCTCAGAGATGTAGCCAGCGTGCGGGATGAGTTTGCCGAGCGCACCTCCCTAACCCGCATCCACTTCCG